>CAVESC010000005.1:0-53353 GCA_963618275.1 Bacteroidaceae bacterium | reverse complement strand
TTGAAGTTCTTTTCTTTTTCTCTTTGAAATTTGTTTAAGTTTATAACTTATTATAGCATAAAAAAAGATGAACATTTCTGTTCATCACTTTTATAAAATAAAAAAGTCTTACGACTCTTTAATCTAATTACTGGCGGTCTGGACGGGACTCGAACCCGCGACCTCCGCCGTGACAGGGCGGCATTCTAACCAGCTGAACTACCAGACCAGTAATCTATTTAAATGGTGCCACCACCATTTCAAATTCGAACCCAAACTCGTATTGAAATGTCAATTATTTTCTTAATATTGGGTTAGATTTTCCATATTTTTTCGTAACCTTTTCACAAAAAAATATCATTACCTCTTACAAGAATGATATTTGACATTTATTTTTACGATTGCTCTTGCAATCTCAAATTCTTATGTTATAATCTTTCTTGTAATCTAGCAAACACATTATAGCATGTGTTAAGAAAAAGAACAAGTTCGACTTGTTCTTTTTTTTTGCTATTCAACACTACTCATCATAGTATACCGATTAATCTAGGATTATGTTAAACTCTTTTTTGTAAATAAATATATAGACTTGTAATCATTTTGGGCATTAGCCCTCTTTTTTTTCTTTATGTAGATAAATAAGCTCAACAACTTCTTTTTCTTCACAGTCTACAATAATTCTATCAAAATTCATATGATAAAATTGTAATCGTTCAAAATCACTCATTTCAGCAGTCAATGTAGTAATTTGTTTTTTTGGTAATAACTTTTCTAATATTTCTTTTTTCTTAGTATATTGATCTCTTAATTCCTTATACAAGTCCATATCTATAAATCCACCTAACAGTTCATCATTCAAAGTTTTCATTCTTTTATCTAAATTTCGTATATTCTGTGAAACATTAATTTTACTATGCTTTTCCTGTACATCCTGCAATTCCATTTCAAAGAGCAATTTCTCCAATTTTATTTGAGGAAAATATTTTCCGCATTTAGTACATTTATAATAGAAATATCTGTTTCCGTTTCTGGATGTTCCAAATACATTTATCATTCTTTTTTCACACTTCTTACAGTAAACAAGACCTGTCAGTAAATATGATTCATGATGAACTGATCTTCTTTGCTTATCCAAAATTTCAATAACGTGAGCTTGAACACTTGGTTCAACAACTTTAGGAACTATATCACAATACAACGTATCCTTATATAATAGAAAACCTGAATATTTAATATTTCTAAGTGTTCTCGATATTCTATCATTAGTAAAATGTTCTTCTGTTTGAACAGTATTCAAATATTCTCTTACATCATCTAAAGAAAACCCATCTTCAATCATATTAAACGCATCTTTAATATAGGAAGCAGCCTCATCTTTTAAATAAATATTTTTATCCACAAGTTTAAAACCATATGGAACAATTGCTGAAGGATAACGGTGATGAACTTCGACTAACGAAAGTAAACCATCATTTGTTCTTTCTACGTCTTTTTCTCTCTCATATTGATTAACTGCAAATTTAACATTCGCAGTCATACGACCATCTGCTGTTTTACCGTTATAGGTATCATAAACACAAACTACTCTTACTCCATATTGATTTACCAAATTAGTGAATAAATTTGATTCAATGACATCTCTACTGATTCTAGCAAAATCATACGTTGCTACAATATTGATCTTTCCACATTTGATATCATTAATCAATCTATTCATGTCGGGTCTATCTAATGATTCACCTGAAATGCCCTCATCAATATACCAGGTGATATCACTCATCTTTTCTACCAATCCTATCAATAGCAAATACTTAAAAACTGTTTTTTTCTGCATAGCAATAGAAACATGTCCATTGTGCGAACTTTGTTTTTTAGTTGAACATCTCAAATATCCTCCTATCTTAACCATCATCTTTTACTACACCCCTTTCTATATTTCTTTACTTAATAGTAAAAAAATATAGAAAAACATCTTACGAAAACTAGATCAGAATTATAAAATCAGTAATTACAAAATGTATTGATTAATCAAGAAGGATAAAAGATATTCTTAAATGTAAGATGGAACAAGTTCCATCCTACATTGATCTAGATTTTAGAATTGCTGGAGACTTGTTCATCTGCATACTTTGTTGTTTTCTCATTGCCTTTAAATCATCATTCCAGTCCTTTCCTTTAGAAAAAAGCTGTCCAACCTTGATTTGTCTATCATTCGATTTATTAGTTTCTAATAGTGCCTCTTTTAGTACACCACCTAATTCGTGTCCTTTATTATCATTATCAAAGCAGACAATCACATCTCTTCTGTATTCATTTACAGTATTCAAAACACATTGATATTTATTTGTACTTCCACATACAATAAAGATATCCTTATCTGGTTGAATCATATTTTTTGCAAGAGTTTTGAATGAAAGCATATCTATATAACCTTCAAAACAATAAATTTTGCCATCAGGTGGAAGAAATCCTTTTTTCTTTGCTTCTGCTGGAAATAATCTCCATCCATAGTCATAATCACAGCCCTTATAATCTCCTTTGAACTTTGAGTCTTTAGATATACCTCTTTTGCTAATGCAGCTGTAAAGCCCCATTTCTTTTGATATGAAGGCTACTCCTTTATGCCCTTTCATGTTGACCTGTGCAATCTCACCATTTTTGAACCCTTCCTTTACAATTTCAGGGTCAAGCTTTCTTTCCTGGATAAGGTAAGCCATTGCATGCTTATAAGTTTTTTCAACTTCTTCAGAAAATTTTTCTTTAAGCATTTCATTACAATTTCTTAACTTTTCAATTCTTTCTGAAGAGGACATTTCCGCATATGTTTTTTTCTTTTTATAAGATGTATCAATTTTGAAATCAGGATCTATTCTTTTTCTTAAAAATACAACTGCATCTCTAAAATTATTAATTCCTTCTATTTGAGTTTCAGTAACAAACGAAATCACATCACCTCCATGACGATTTGAATTTCTAAAAAATGAATTACTTTCAGGATAGATTACAATCGAACTGAAATCTCCTCCATCTGCTCCCGAACCCCTAATACCAAAATAGCCATTTTTTCTTGTTATATCGAAATAATCATTTGCTAAATCAACAATACTGACATGTTCCTTGATTTCTTTAATCATTTTCTTTGAAGTTGACATATATTTTCTCCTTTCTTTATTTCACAAAAATGACAATTCTTTTTTTCAACAAAAAAAGATGGAACTTGTTCCACCTATCGTCCTCTGCCAAAAGTCATTGTCTTGTTGATTTGAGGCTTATTGATACTTAAGTTTTTTAATGCCTCCATATCAGGCTTTTTGTAGATCTCATTTACTTCATTTTGTGTTTGTAATCCATTTACAATATTTGATTTTAAAATTTCAACAAATTCACTATTATCAGTTACATGTGACATAGGCAATTCTTTAGATAACATTTCAGCTTCATCTTTTGTAAAGAACATTCTATAATCCTCATGAGGATCTAAAACAACCTCACCATTATCAAGTATTTCACTTACATAATACCCCATCTGATCAACATTAAAAGCTCTTGCATATTCTTCATCTAATAGGCACATGGTTTCCACTTTTTCCATCAACTCTTCATAGTCAGCTTTTTTACAGTCATAATTATTAAAATCTATATCCAAACGCTCATTTGTTATAAATTCTACAAAGTCATTCATTGACAAGGTATCTTCAGCATTCAATTCTATGATACCTCCATCAACTGAACGATAAGTGTTATCGAATACCGTATAATCTATTCCTTCATCACATCCATGTAGTTCAACATGGTACTTATTTATATCCAATGCTGAATGTTCCATAGTTTGAGTTAATGTTAGTTGTCTTTCTTTTGACATTTCCAAAATATAATCATTAATCATCTCTGCATCTTTTACAGCTTCTAAAAGCATATCTTTATCATTTTTTAGAACTTCAGCCCAACTTTGAATATAAGCCAAATGATTTTGAACATGTGATTCATCAAATTCAAGTCCAAAGTCAGCCATTAAAAAAGCAGCCCCAATGTCTGCCCTTAATTCTTCTTTTGCATAACTCATGCTACCAGGTTCTCCACTTAAATCTCTATTCAATCTATTTGAGTGTCCTGTTGCATGTGACAATTCATGAAGCATCGTCTTAAAATAAGCCGACTCATCTTTAAATCTTTCTTTAGGAGGCGTAATTACTGCATCAAGTTCTGGTGAATAGAATGATTTATCCTGCATTACTTCTTCATAGCCAACTCCCATATTTTCAATAAGCGTTTGCATTTTTTCAACTGTCATTGGATCTACTTCTATAATTGGTTCTGGAGCAATCCCTTCTATTTCATCCGCATTAAAAATATAGTAGCTTCCTTTGCCATCACCAATCACTTTACACTCATCTTTAAACATTTCTTTTTCCACATCATTAAGTGTTGCTAATTTTTTATAATATTGTCTGGAATTATACCATTTGTCTTCAACTTCATTGTAATAAATAGGCTTTTTCTTTATTTCAACACCTTCAGCACCTTTTTTAAGATGCCATTTTTCTCCAGGATGAAATTTCTTTTCATTTGATATTTCATTGAAGGTAAACCATCTAGAGTCCTTATAACCTTTTAAATAGCTTGCAAATGTCAACCAGATTCTATTTATGCCTGTATAGGTTGTTCCAGTAATAGGGTTATGTAATCTTGTAGTAGTCCACCCTTTTTCCCAAGGAATCGTACCACTTTCCAATGCTTCAATATATTTTTCTACAAGCATATCTTTTTTTATCGCCATCTAACCCACCTCACCTAATTCAAATTCATTATCATCAAACAAAGCATAGAGTGTCTCATAATCCTCTGATATATCTAAAGGCAAATCCAGCTCACTAGAAAGTTTCAAATAGTCAACATTGCCACAAGAACAGATTATCTCTTCCTTGTCTGCATCATAAATATAAATACGATCTGTATTCTTGTTCCAAAATGAAATTAAATGATTTCCAAGTCTCAAGGACTGTTTGATCCTATTTTTCAAATACTTCATATTTCACTGTCTCCTTTTTAAGATGGAACAAGTTCCATCTATCTACCTCTACCCATTGGTTTTGAAAAAGCCATTTTCCCAAACCGTTCATTCAATTCTTCAAAAGCCATATAGTTTCTACCATAGTTGTCTAATTGTTTAATTACATTGCTGTTATCTACCCCTGTATGTTTTTCAATTTTTTTCATGTCATTTCTGATTCCATCAAGTTCATTATCAGCAAGTTTATTTTCAACTTTTATAGCAATCTTCTCTTCTGACATTTTTACAACTCCACTTTCTACATAAACTTTGATGATCTGTTTTTTTACGTCCTCTTTCATTTTGATGACATCTTCTTTTTTCATTTCTACCTTCATTTCGTTTTGCTCCTTAATCGCTTCAACAGCAGCCAATCTATCCTCAAGTTCTTCTCTATTTTCTTTTCTTCTGTGCCAGTTAAAAATATCTTCAAGTTCTTTTGCAGTTACCCTAAATGGTTCAATTTTATGACCGTTCCCATTACCTGTGATAAACTGAATATTATACTCGTCTCTTTCCAAATAGAAAAAGCGTCTGTTTTCATTATTCTTGTCCTTTTTGATCATATCCCAAGGTACATTAATATACGCTAAAACTTCATTTCTGTTCACGCCATCAAAAACACCAAAATCTAATCCACTAGGTCGATATAGCTTTGATGGCAATCTAACAATGGACATTTTAAGTGGCTTTCCAAAGCGATCTTTGTAAGTATAATGTGCTTTTGGATAACTGCTACATTGCGACTTAGAAAATACAATTGCTAACTTTTTATTTTCTCCCATATTCATTCTCCATTTCTAAATGAAAAAGATGGAACAAATTCCATCTTCTCTAACTCATATTCATATTCCTTTTATTGCCTCTTGCCTTATGCAAGTTTTTATAAACATCATTATTTTTTAAAATCTTATCAACTATTCGCTTGTCATTTTTATGTAATTGAACATATTCATTTACCTTTTCTTGATGAATCGAGCTTCTCATGCTTATTCCAAAACATTTTTCAAATCTGTCTACAATATAATTTACATCCATTTCTCCATTTTCATCCAAAAGATTGTTAAAATCTTCTATCTGTGCGCCATGTTCCTTATCAAACAGTGCTAGATGGTATGCCATGTAAATAATGTCAGTCGGGCTAAAATAGTCATATTGTTCATATTCATAAGGATCACTTAAAAGGGTAACATACCACATATCACAATTTTCATTTTCTCGTTCCTTTTCAATTACATAGGATATATACCATTCTTCGGCTTCATCTTCATATTTTTTTAATAGCTCGTATTCTTCTTCCTTCTGTTTTCTGATAGCTTCACTCATTTCTTCATTATAAAGAAGATACTGTAACCGTTCCATTTTAAGATAGATAATATGACATATTTGCAAATATAAATTAGTAAAATCAGTATTCGTTTTTACAAGAAAAGTATGACGTGGTTTAACATCATCTTTATGTGCATAAATTGCAACCCTGATTTCTTCTTTGTCTTTCTTTTTTCTATTCTTCTCATAAACCTTCTGAGCTTTCACAAGACTGTAGCAGAGAGTATCATCAACAATAATTATAGGATTTATCTTCATTAATTAATCTCACCTATTTTCTTTTTATTCTAATCAACAATAATAAAAGACCTATTGCTAGAGCAACTAAACCTCCTATTAATACAATTGGAAGGATGGAACTTGTTCCATCTTCTTTATTTTCTTCTGATTGTTTAACTTCCTTATTTGAACCTTTTTTCTTTGATTTATTTTTTCTATTGGATTTATTGTTTTTATCATAATGATAAACATGGTTTAGATCTTCAACGTTTTCATCTTCCTCATCCGTTGAAACTTCCTCTTTCTTTGTAACAGTAATGTCACATGTATAATCGTCATCTCCATTCAGCAAAAAACTTTCTTCATTGAACACAACATCATAATCTTTCTTATGTTTATTTGAAACAGTAATATAATATTCTCCTGGATCAACAAAATAAGACCATTCATTTCCATATTCATCCATGTCAAAGCTGACAGAATCACTATTGTTCTTCTTATTATGAAGCGTTACGACAATTCCACCAGGATAACCATCTTTATAAGTATCAACATTGAATTTTACACAGCCAATAGAACTAGCATTTACCGTCTGAACATTTAAGAAAATCATCATTATTAAAATCAGTATTTTTTTCATGTTGTCCTCCTTTTAGAGATGGAACAAGTTCCACCCTAATATTTTGTACCAGGTTTAATTGAACCTGAAACATATTCAAAGTGCATATAATCTTTAATATTCTTATAATCTCCGCCCCAGTAAAATCCATATTTTTTCCAGATTGCTACAATCTCACCCTGGATCTTATAACATCCTGGTGCGTTATTCCATGTGGAAGATGATGTACCGCTGACATAGGGATTGTAACCAGGGTTGATATCTACAGCTACTCCAAACGAATGATTTGACATTGCTGTTGAATTGGTCATCTTTCTCCAATTGAAGCATCCATTGTCATATGCTCTAAAACCTTTTGCCTTCATTTCTTTATAGGCTGATTGAATTGAACCTGCAAGAGCTTTATGACATGTTAGGTTCGCTGTTGAGGGATTACCATTACGATCAAGTATTTCAACCTTTATCGTTGTCAAATAACCTCTCATAGCTGATTCAGATGATGGTGTGCCATTAGGAAATAAAAACTGCAATCTTGCATTCTTATCACCTTTATTAGCAACATCTCCTGTATTTCCTCCTGATCCACTTCCAAATGTTCTGTTTTTTACCTGAACAAGATCACTTTCAGAAAGATTATCAAACATTGTCAGATTATAGGATTCAATATGATTCTTTATTTTATTAGGATAAGCAGTACCCTCACAGTATCCACCCCTGCCAAGAGCTTGTAAAACAAGTGAATAGTCAGTAATACCACTACATCTATAATTGCTATTGGATAGAAGCTTATCATGTGCCTCTACACTTTCTTTCCAATTATTGAATTTTTTATATGTACCACTGCTTGTCTTTACACTTCCTGCTGTACCTTTTCCTTTCATACCAAAAAGATTTTTAGCATTGACTGCAAGATTACTTTTTCCCCATCCAGATTCTTCAATTGCCTGAGCAACTGTAACAGATGTCAATATCTGATACTGTGCCTTGAAATCATAGCTGTATTCCACTATTTCCATAACAAAGTTATATTGTTCAGTTGTAAAATTAGCCATGTAGCTTGTATCAGAAGTGGTATCCGAACTGGAATCGCCAAATAAAGCAACAATTAGAATAAGAGGTACTAGTAGTACAATCATTCCTTTTATTGCTAATTTTTTAAATTTATTTTTTATCTTTTCCATGTTTCTATCAAGCCATCATTCTAAACATGTCATCCGTTGCTTTGATTGAAATAGGTATTCTTTTTGAACCAGCAACAAGAATAGCCTCTCCTACTTTAAATCTTTCAATCAGTTCAACCTCACCACTTGTAAGTGTTGTTAATTTTTTGAGATCATCAACTCCATCCTTTTCAAGATGTAAAATAACCTTATACGTTGATGAATTGAACATAGCCTTTCCACTAGAAATAACCTTATCATCAGCAAAATCATGAGGTTCTTGTGTAGCAATGATCGTTGCATTTTTATATTTACGTGAACGTCTTACAAACTGTTCAAGCATTTTTGCAGTTTCTCCAGCTAAAATATAGAGATGTGCTTCATCTACACAGAATACAGAATAACTGCTATCATCTAGACACAAACTCCATGAATATTGAAGTATGATGTGCATAAGAGCATCTTTCAATCCTTCAGTCAAGCTAAAGAAAATCTTTGTACCAAATCCAATAAAAGGATTGGCATTTTCTGACACATTTACAGTTGTTTGTCCATCAAAATAAGCTGAATATTCAACAGTAAGAGGTCTTATCTTTAGTTCAAGATCTTTATAGGCTTTGTATTCTTCATCATACTGTCCAGCTCTTTCAAACATTTCAATATATTCTTTGACAGTATTTTGAAAATTAGTAAATGTCGGATAACTGTTATAATTTAGATTTTTGAAGCTCTTTTCTTTAGTAATACCAACTCTTTTATATGTCTCAACAGCTACGCCACCTATTACACTTAACGTTTCATCTTTTATTGTAGGATACAGATATTTAAGTACAATTTTTATATCCTCAACAACATTGTAGATTGCAAGTTCAGTATCATACATATCTACTTCTTCATCTTCATCACAGGAAATTGGTTTTAAATCAAAAATATTGATACGTGCGTTTTTAGTACCCATATTGAAATAAGAACCATTAGCCCTTAAAATCATATTCCTGTTTTTGTTTTCTGGATCAATCCATATGATTTTTCTCTTATGCAACATATGTTGCATCTGAATAAATGATAATGCTGTTGTCTTACCTGAACCCGAAGTTCCTACTAGCACCATATTTCCATTCAATCTGTTATCTGCCTTTGCAAGAGTAAAATCATTTTCATAAATGAACTGGTCGAACATGATCTTTCCGCCATTATACTGCTCACAACCTAATAGAACACCTTGAGGGTCATCTAGAGTATCAAATATAAACGGATACATTGCAGCCAGATTTAAAGATGGCAACAAAACTCCAATATTGTTTTTCATTTCCTTAGAAAAATTATCATTGTGAAACCACATTGATGTTCTTTTATAAAGTTTTTCTTGAATCCCCATAAGACATTCAAGTTGCCATCCTTGCATCATCAACTGCATCTTTAGATTTTGGTAAGAATCATTTAACTGTTGTAAGGTATCACCCTGAACAAGAATATTGATAACAATATTATATGTTCTATCATTTCTTGCAACCAAGTTGTTAACCATTGTATCCATTGCCTGCATTTTTTGTTGGATATCTGCTCTAATTGTCATATCCGTTGTTTCGTTATATCTTTTTCTTAAACGATTAACTTCACCTTTAATCATATTAGGAATATTTTCACTTGATTGTTCTACCATCATACCAACTTTGATATTGGGATTTGATGATAAGACCGCCAATATTCCTGCATAATAATTCTTAGGTGTATTCATTACAGTTGCCACCTTAACATACTTATCTCCCATCTGAAGATAGTTTCTGTTGACAGCAAACCCTTTAGGAGCAACTTTAGATTTCATTGATCTAATTTGTAATTTATTCATCTTGACCTCCTAGTTTAATCTTTTGATCCTTCATATCAAAGAGATCATATCCTTTAAGAACTGAAAAATAATATTCATCAATTGTAGGATTATCAAAATCAAAAGCAATCATTTTTTTAAAATCATCCTCATCAATTTTTGAAATTCTAAGTCTGGTATCATTCATATATCTAACGAGATCACTGTAGACCTTATCTATTTTCTTTTCAGTTTCCATTACTATAAAATAAAATGAAATCTCTTTATAATTTTCCTGAAACCATTGATGATAATAGAGAAACATACTTGCTAAATCTTTGATTGAATCATCTTCTTCATATTTCATCTTATTCATCAGGTTATGATTTTGTTTGGAAAGATTAGGAGTTTCATAAACAAATCGCCAATAAAACTTAAAGTCCATTCTATTGAATGCCTGACATAATGATTGAACAACGTTAAAATTATCATTTGCATCAAGCATGTGTATATTCAATGGATGAACCTTTACTCCTTTAACGATATATTTGTCACTTCCATCTTTTACAACACAATGATCACCTTCAATTTCTTCAATGTCCAACCAGTCCAAAGAAGATTTCATTTCCTTAACACGCTGTTTGTGTTTCTTCATTTCTTTTCTAGATATCTTTTTCTTCCCAGGAATATCTTCTTTCACCTGTTTCTTCTCTGTTCTTTTCTTCATCATAGTGAATCACCCCCTCGAATGGATATACCTTCTGAGCAATCAAGTAATCATACATTTCTAATAGAAATCCAAGCATATTATGATATGCTGGAAAACTTATCGTAATAAACCATGCTACCAATCCAATAAATAAAAAAAGCGCCATTCCAAAATAACGCCCTACACCTTCTAATGTGAAGACACTCAATAAAATGCCTCCAATTGCAATAAATACACCTACACCAATAATGATAAGATCACTTACTTTATATGAACCAACAATCAGTTTTCCTCTTTTGAAGTTAGAGGGAGCTGTATATACTTCTTCTTTCATTTCAATCTCCTTCTTCCAAAAATAAACAAGATGGAACAAGTTCCATGCTATCGTCTTCTTCCGTACATTCCAAAATTTGCCATACTTTGCATTGAAGCAGCCTTTGACGTAAAGAAGTTTCCTACACTATTTATACTATTAGCAAAGTTTCCAGTTGCATTCTTTGTATTCATGTTACTTGCACGACTGACTGCAAAGGCTTCACGCCCAGTCATACCTCCTGCACGATTGTATCTGATTGTACTTCCTCCAGCTTTTTCAACTGCATTTCCTAATTGAGAACGTGACATGCTCTGTGCATTTTCAATACCTAAACTTTGAGCATAGGCAACCTGTCCAATTGAAGGTGTCATACCATTGCCTTCTTTTCCTAGAAGACCTGTAACAGTCTGACTTCCTCCAAAATCACCTACAGAAGAATTTAAATCACTCTGAGCCATATCATTTGCATCCAATCCTAAAGAATCAGCATAATCCATTTGATCTCCTGTAAGTGGCACATCATTTCCCATAGCGCTGAAGGCACTCAATGAACCACCAGCATTTGCAACTGCATCAGCCATTTCTCCTCTAGTCATTCCTTGACCGTTGATTCCTAAAGATTTAGCATAATCAGCCTGTGCCTTATTTGGACTTAGATCATTGATTGGTTTTCCACCACTAGAACCGCCAAATCCATCTGAACCACCTTTTCCAGCATCAAATCCCATTTTGGCTGCTGCTCCAGCAAGCTTTCCACCAGAAAGTTTGTTTGCACCAGAAACTGCTGCACTTCCTAATGCCCCTGCTCCTGAAATAGTTTTTGCAACTCCAGAAATACCTGCACCAATGACACCAGCACCGACAGCACCTGACATTGCTCCAACCATCATTAATGATTGAACCTGTTGAAGTGTATTGGCTGCCGACATATCAGCACCACCAATGATTGCAGCGATTCCTGAAGGTGTTGCATAGATTGCTAAAAGTCCACCTAATATAAATCCAATCTTTGCAATAGATCCTGCTATAGAAGTTGTACCTAAGATTGAATCAAGTGTACTGCTTCCGATAAATGCAAATAATATCATCATAGAATATAGCTGAAAGAAATTACTTATCAGATCAGCAAGAATATATTTACACCATGTCGAAAATGTTTGATTTCCTGGTTCTATTAAAGCAGATACTGCATAAGGGGCTAAGAAAATCTTAACTATTAAAGATACCTCTCTTTGTGCCATTTGAAGAATAATAGGTATAAACAGAAATGCTATTCCAACTGTTGTAAATAATCCAAAAAATAAAGATGACCAAGAAGGATACATATAATAAACCTTGTCAACTTGTCCAGCCAAACCAAATGTTACTGTATCAACAAAATATTCTAGAAGGTTTCCATCTTCAACACCTTCATTGATATCTATGTTATCTATATCACCTGTTACCCAGTATGTTTTGTTGTATTTATCATCATTTGACTGTGTGTGCATTTTCTTATAAGCAGAATAAGCTTCATTTATTTGAGCATCCGTTAATTGAGAACCTGGTATACTTGTATTAGGAAGATATCCAGCTACTGTACTAGCACTTTGTTTTTTGATGTAGCTTTTAAATTCAGTTTTTGACATTATTGAGCTGTCCGCATTTTGTTTCTGTTCCAGAATATAATTCTTCATTGTCTTTACGGTAGATTCTCCACTTTCGAGATTCATTGATGAAGTATCAACAAGAAGCGTACTCAATTTACCGCCATCTTTTACATCTTTGTCACCCGTAAAATATTCAATATGGCTTACAAACGTATTGACCATGCCTGTAAGCTGTTTAGTAACTAATGGTACTCCAGACATGATCATGATTGCCAAAGCTATTTTTACTATAAAAGATCCAGGATCTAGCTTCTGCATCTTTTCATCATCAAGAAAAGCTTGAATGAGAATCTTCATGATTCTAAATATTAAGAACATGGCAAAAAATATCGCTATTCCTGCAAACAGATCCCATATGAACTTGAAGCCACTATTATTGAAATCTAAACCGCAAATAAGTTTAGCAGCCTGCCATAGAATATCAATGACATGCAGTAACATTGACATAAGACCCCAAATGATTGATCTCAATGCCTCCGTTATATCCATTGATCTTCACCTCCTTCATTTTTACTAAAATTATTAATAAGATACTTCTCCTACACCTAGAACCTTAAGTAGTGCCATTGTCATTTCACCAACAATCAATATAATGACTGCCTTTTTAATTTTTGAAGCAGGATTGTTGTGTTGTTGCTCATCTTCTGTCGAAGTAAACCATTTGATCCCCACTCTAAAAATATAAAAGATACAGCATCCTGGTAATGCCCAAAGTCCAACATTTATACCAAGTCGGATATATGGCGCAGCCAAATCTTTTAATCCCTGTTCATCTGGTTTAACATCAGCAAAAACATTTTGAACATTCAATAAAATGATTGTTAAAGATACAATAAACATTTCTGCCTTTTTTTTAACTTTTTCTATTAAGTGTTTTGCTTTACTCATTTAATTCATCCTTTCTAATAGCAAAAAGGACAATCTTTCGATTGCCCTAAATGGATGGAACAAGTTCCATCTTAAAATTCATTTTTATTAAGCTCTTCTTCATTGATTTCCACAGGTTCACTTTCAACTCGAGGAGCTGTTTTATAAAGCCTAAAACCTGTAACGATTACAAATGTACGTTCCTGTTCGTTATAAGTTTCATTTTTCAAACGACCTTTGACCTCAATCAGCATTCCTTCTCTGGCATTATTTACAAACCGTTTTGCTAAATTACCCCATGCTTTGCAATGTAGCCAATCTGTATACTGTTCTTCTGTCGTTTTACTGTAGTAACTGTTTGCCACATCAAAATAACACATGCAGTTGTCAGTTTCAGGATCACCTCTCAACTGTAGATGTTCTAATTTTCCCAGTCTTCCGCTTAAAATTACTTCATTAAACATATCTTTCACCTCCTAATTCATCATGGAACAAGTTCCATCCTCTATTTTTTGCAAAATAAAAAGGACTGAAAGCTAATAGCTTCCAATCCTAAACAACTATATTTCTATTAGGCATGTTTTTTACGGAAATAAACCATACCAAATACAACAACAGCTAAACCAGCCAACATCATATAATATTCATAATGTGAATTGTCACCTGTTTTAACTTTCTTTACAGGAAGTAATTCATCATACATCACGACTTTTTGAGCTACACCTGTATCCTTAACTGTAAATTGAATTGATTCAGCAATCTTGTAATTTTTAGGAGCAATTACTTCAGTTAATGTGTAAGTTTCTCCAGCAGTTAAGTTTTTGATCATATGAGGTTGTTTTCCTGAAGTCCATTCATCAATGACCTTACCATTTTTATCGGTAACTTTAAGTTTAGCACCTTCAAGTTCTTTTTTAGTAGTAATATCAACTTTTGAGATTTCTACTTTAGTATCTTCGTCAGTCATAGATAATGATGTATCTTTTCCTTCTTCAGCAGTAAATGTTTGTGTTTTGAAAGTTGCATACCCATTAGGTGTTTTTGTTTCTTTCAATACGTATTCTTCACCTGCTTCAAGACCTTGAATCATGTGTCTTGTTTCATTACCATCAAGATCAATGTTTGTGTAAGTAGTAACACCATCTTTTACAAACATTACAGTATAATCATCTTTTCCTTTGTTTTTAGAAATGCTGTAAGTAACCATAGAATCTTCATCGTCCATGTAAGTACCTTCAGCTTTTCCAGTTTCTTTTAATTGAGATTTCATTTCATCAGTAACATCAAAGATATGTTGTCCTGAAGTCCATTTATCAATAATATTTTTAGTTTTATTAGAAGTTACTGTCATTTCAGCACCTTTTAATAATTTACCATTTTCATCAACTTTTGAGACTTCATTGATTGTATCAATCATTTCTACTTGTTGATTTTCTTTAGCATATGAAACTTCAAATTCAACATCATTTGCGAGATTTAAACCTGTAGGAGCAAGGTCTTCATGTAAAGTATATTTCTTACCTTCAACAAGACCAGTTGCATAATGTACTTTGTCAGTTGAAGTCCATTCGTCAACTACATTTCCATCTTCGTCTTTGATTTGCATTAAAGCACCAGTTACTTCATCACCACTTACTGTAGTTTTTGAAATTGTAACTTGTTTATCTTTCATTACTAATGTTTGATCTTCATCTTCACCAGCAGTAAATTCGATTTCTTTTGCTTGAACATATTCTTCAGGAGTTTTAGTTTCTCTTAAGATATATTTTTCACCAGCAACGAGTCCTTGAACTCTATGAGTTGTTTCATTACCTTTGATGTCGATATTTGCATAAGTTGTAACACCATCTTTAACTTGCATTAAAGTATAGTCGTCACGATCTTTATTTTTAACAATGCTGAATGTAACCATAGAATCTTCATCATCCATGTATGTTCCTTCAGCTTTACCATTTTCTTCTAATTGAGATTTGACATCTTTATCAATGTCAATGATATGTTGTCCAGTAACCCAACGATCAACAATATCTTTAGTTTTTTCTGATACGATAGATAAAGTAGCTTCTTTTACAGCTTTACCATCAACGTCAGTTTTGTTTACTTCTGTAACAGCATCAATCATTTTTACTGTTTGATTTTCTTTTTCTTTTGTTACTTCAAAAGTGAAATCATTTGCAAGGTTGAATCCTAAAGGAGATAAATCTTCGTGTAATGTGTAAGTTTTACCTTCTTCTAATCCGTTAGCAATATGAGATTTACCTTCACTGTACCATTCATCTACAACATTACCGTCTTCATCAAGAATTTGCATATGAGCACCAGTGACTTCTTCTCCGCCAACAGTAGTTTTAGAAACTTTAACTTGTTTGTCTTTCATGTTGACTTTTTCATTTACTTTTTCTTTTGAAACTGTAAATTCAATATCAGTTGCTTTAACATAGTCTTCAGGTGTTACTGTTTCTGAAAGAATATAAGTTTTACCTTCTTCTAATCCATTGATATAATGAGAATCTTTAGTAGAAGTCCATTGATCTACGACTTTTTTTGTTTCTTTATCAGTAACAGTGATTTCAGCACCTTCAACTTCTTTTTCACCAGTTACGTCAGTCTTTGTAAAGCTTACTTGTTTATCCTTCATAGTAACTGTTTCAAGTTCACTAGAATTTTTTACAGTGAATTTAATATCTGTTGCTTTTACATAATCCTTAGCTGCTACTGTTTCAGATAATGTATAAGTCTTACCAACAACGAGACCTTCGATTGAATGTGATTTGTCAGTAGAAGTCCATTGATCTACTACATTTCCATCTTCATCTGTAATTGTTAATTGAGCACCTTCAACTTCTTTGTCTCCAGTTACATCTGTTTTGTTGAATTCAAAGTCAGTTGTTTTGTTTTCAATGTCGAAAGATTTGATGTATGTTTTTGTAGTAAAATCAGCTTGTTTGAATACAGCATCATATTTAGCTGTATCTAATACACATCCGTCTAATGTTTTAACTTCTTGTAAATAATATTGTGCTTCACCTACACCCATAGGCAAATTAGAAATATCTAAATGACCATCAGTCGATAAAGCATAAACACCATTACCTACTTCACTACCAGCATTGACGATTGCTCCTGAATTATCAGTAGTAATAACATCATCTTTAGCAAACATCAAGCTTCCATCAACAGGAGAGTAGATGTTTTCTTTTGCTTTTAATACGAATTGAATTTTAGATAAGTCGCTTCTGTCAACTAAATCTACATCAGTATCAAGATCAGCAACTGTCTTATTTAATTTGATTTGAGCTTTTGGTTGTTCATCACGAACTTTTACAGTATAGATCGGATCACCATCTTCGTCTTTCGTGTAATCTAATAATCCACTCATTTCAAACGATTGAGTTTTTCCAAGTCCGATAAATCCAGTTGGAACTTTTACTTCTTCTAAATGATATTTTCCAGCAAAGAATTGAAGTGGTAAGAACACTTCACCTTTTTCATCATCATCATTTGTATATTCAGTTTTAACTACGACAACATTATCACTGTTTGTAGTGAAAGTATCATATTTCTTTCCACCGACTTTTTGTGTAATGTATTCTCCTTTTTTGTAGACAATGTTTCCACCATCTAAAATATCTTCATCAGCAACGATTTTAAATGAAGCACTATTTAAAGATACAGTTTTACCTGATTCTTCATCTTGTTTCACTAATTTAAGTTGTGTTTCTACTGGGCGGTTATTTAAAATTACTTTTTTGACTTTATCAGCATCATTTTCAATTTCACTTGTATCTTTTGTTACTGAAACAAAGAAATCGGGATTTGTGTAAAAATCTTTAGGAGTTTTTGTTTCTCTTACAATATATTGTCCGTATGGAAGATCTTTAGTAAGTGCCCATCCGCTTTCATCAGTAGTTACCACATCATAAACGGTTGCGTTATCCCAACCAACATGATCTACTTCAGATTTTAATTTAAAAGTAAATTCAGCACCTTGTAATCCTTTAACAACTTCAGACATTCCATTTCTGTAGCCTGATTTAAAAATTTGAATTTGTTGTTTTTTTACTTTTTCAGTAACGACTAATTCATTAGCATCATTACCAAATTGAAGCTTAGCTCCTTGATACTCTTTTGTGATTTGTGCTACATAGTTTGTATCTTCTACTGTAGAAGTAATACCAGTTGCATTATCTGTAACATTTAATGTATTTCCTTTTAATAAGTAGCCTGTAGGGGCTTTAGTTTCTTCAATGGAAATTGTTCCAAGTGGTAATGTAGGCATACCATCTTGATAATATAATTCATCACTTTTATCTTTAATTAATGAGCCTGTTGTAGTGAAGTTGGCAACATATAAACCATTTGGTCTTTTTACAGTTTTTAATACCCATGTGCGAGTTGCTTTTTCAGGTAAATTATCCTTTGTAAAGAAACCGTCATAGTATTTAATAGTAAATTCAGCACCTTCCAAAGTAGCATCACCTTGAGGCATACCCTTAGTTTCAGCATCATTTTTTGTTAATGTAATAGCCACAGGGTCATTACCAGGAGTTTCATCAGAATTTGCTCGAACTGTTTGATCTTTTGTGATTGTCACATTATACGTATTTTCGTCTAAATCATATCCAGTAGAAGCAGTAATTTCTTTTACTGTATAATTACCAACTGGCAAAATAGAAGATTTGGCATATCCATCTTTATCAGTAGTGATTGTATCAACTTGTGTACCATCACTGTAGATTCCATAGACAGCACCTTCCAATGAATAACATCCATTATTGTCTGTAATACTTTCATTTGATGATTTTTTAACTAGATCAATCCAACCAAAATCTAACCAGTCAACACTATATTTTAACGTATCAACAGATTCTTGAGTCCATGAACCATGTTTTTGGTTTGCACCGTTACCATCAGAAATTGCTAATGCACAGAATTTTCCTTTTACAGAACAGTTCAAAGTTCCGCTAGTATAATCTGTTGGACTATTTTCTAATGGTGCGGTTAAATAGAATGATTGACCACCCCATACTGTAGCTGTACCACCAGTTTGAGTTTTATCATTACCAACAATGTGAATTGTTACATTTGATTGTAATGGTAACTGTACTGTTTCAGTTGATGAAGCATTGAATTTTACTACATTAGTAGTTTGAATCATATTCGCTTTATCAAATGTCGCTTTTAATGAAGCAGTATCACCAGTTGAGAAGTTAGCTCCATTTGCAGGATCAGGTAAGCTTTCTACATATGACCAAGTAGATTTTAAACCAATCCCTGCTTTTTCAAGATCATCAATATTAGCACCGCACATGTCACCCGAATATGCTAGTGATAATAATACGTGTGTATAAAGATACCCTGTTTCTTCTTCATTAAGTCCATCATCAGTCAACGCTTGTCCTTTAAATAAGCGTCCATCAGGACCTCCAAATCCATAATACAAGAATTTTCTTACCATGACATTGTTATCAATGACAGTAGCAGCGTAATTTCCTGAAGATGGTGTATGCTTACTTGCTTCAAGACAGTAAGACCACTGACCGTTGTACTTACACATGTACGTACTCCATTGCTTGGTAATCTGTGGACATTTACGTTTCCACCATTCAGGATAAGTTATTGATTTGACACGAGTAAACTCATGTGGAATCCCGCTGTCCCAAGCTTCTACCGTATTTGTGTTTCCAGCTGTAAAACACATAGACAGAACCATGCCTAGAACAACAAAGATTTTGGTTACTTTATTTAACCATTTCTTAAACTTCATTTTTCTTTCTCCCTTTCCGAATAATATTTGATAATACTTTTTGTTTAAACAAAAAGATGGAACTTATTCCATCACTCTTCAGATGCAAGTTTATAACATCTGTATACTTCTTTCAGACAGGCTTTATATTTGACGAATCAAAAGACCTTTGAATATAAAAAAAGACAATCTTTCGATTGCCCTATGGGTGAAACACCCATTTTTGCTTATGAAATTTTATCATTTTAATTTGTTTCCTTTCCTTATAATATCTTTATATATTAATAATCTTTTTCTTTTATAAATTAAAAAGATGGAACAAGTTCCATCCCTCAACTACAATTCTATACTATCATTTTATCACCTTATATTTTTAATTCCATTGACTTTTTTGTGCAATTTCTTTTAAAAAATTTTTAACATTTAAAATTTATATTTTTATATCAGGGAGGGATCTTTGACAGAATGAAAGTATGAGATTTGATTATAAACGAATTATACCGTCTAATACTGCCAAAGATACCTTTTTGGAAATGTTAGAATCCTTTTGTTCAAATTCTAACAATATCATTTTACCACCCTGATTTTTAAATTCCATTGACTTTTTTGTGCAATTTTTTGAATCTTTTTTCAAATCTATTTTCATAAGAAAAAGATGGAAATACAGCCATATTCCATCTTTTTTGATTAGGACTTACATAATTATATCATTTTCGACAAAACAAATATGATCCAAACAACAAATACTGTTAAATTTAATGCTTCATCAAATGAAACTGTTCAATTACCATTACAAAGCAATGTTACTATCCATATTGCTGATTTTTCAGCACAACAAACACTGTTACATTCCTTTTTAGGAACATATAATTAATGCCTAATATTTTATTAAACTGTTCTAAGTACAATTATTTTGTAGCTCCACATGAGCATTTATAACCAGTAGTAACCGTCTCGTCATAGGCTTGTTTAACAACTACAGTTTCGTCATAAGCTGGAGTAACGGTTACAGTCTTTGTTTCTTGATGTGTTACAGCATCATGATGTTTAGTTCCTGTTTGAACTTTTTTAACAGTATAAGAATGACCAGTTTCAGCACTATGATCACCAATTGCATCTCCATCTTTTCCTGCATCATATCCACATACTTTACATACATAATGTGAATCATATACTGGTTCATCATAAGCTTCTTTATCTACAACTGTATATGTTTCATTTCTAGTAACAGCATCATGATGAACTGTTTTAGTTACAGCGTCATGGTGTACTGTTTTAGTGATAGGGATATTATAGTTATGTTTATGTTCATCACCTTTTGATGAAGATGATGAATTATTTCCTGTATTATTACTGTTAGATGAGCTGCTAGAGCTGCTTGAACTAGAACCACTTCCTGAAGGCTTACTAGTACCACTATTAGAAGATGGTTTAGTTGCACTTGAACTTGATGAACTGTTTACTGTTCCCTTATTAGATACAGGTGATGTAGATGCTACTGCATCAGTTTTAGAAACTTGATCGCTTGATTTTTTAGTAACAACAGTTTTCTTATTTCCATTTTCATCCGTCACCACTTCAGTTACAGCAACTTCTCCTTCAGCAACTTCAGGAGCTTGCACAACATTGACTTTTAATTTCTTAGAAGCTTTATTTTTATATTTATCTTGAATTGATACCTTTAGATCATAAGTTCCAAGCGTATTAACATCAACTTTAGATGTATCAATCTTCCAGTCTTTGACATCACTATAATCAGTTGCTTGTAATAATTCACCAAAGTTAAAAGTTGATAGATCTGTATATTGAATGACATCAATACTGTCTGGTGCTGTAATTTCAGGTGCAGTTGTATCTTTAACAGTTACCTTTACAGATTGTTTTTCCTTTTTATAGGTAAAATTGATTTCATAGTTACCTACCTTTGGATAATCTTTTTCTTCTTTAGATACGACATTTCCCTGTTCATCCTTATTTGTTACAGTAACGTACTTAAGGTTGTCTTTTTCTTTTGTATCTTTAATAATCATATCTAAATTATCAATTTTATTTGCATCCAAATAATCTGCTACATTTGTTGAAACCTTTTGTCCAAATTCAGCATTTACTTTATTTGATGTAAAAACTAAATCTTTAGAACTGTTGTTATTTAGAATGACTGCACCAGCAACTCCAATAACTAAAATCGCAGCCACACCTCCTGCAATAATCTTCTTTTGTTTTGTATCTAAATACTTTTCAAAAATATTTTGTTTTTTTGTTTCCATATTTCCACTCCCTTTTAACTTCTGATCTATTCCTAAGATGGAACAAGTTCCATCATTCTTTTCTAAATAAATAGGACTTACATAATCAATATGTAGGAAAATTATAAATGCAACTGTTTAAATATTTGCCCTGAAGGATAATAGACCGAATATTCACAATAACATTCCATACTGATTAAAGCCTATACTTTTTAACGGTCAGGTCTTACTTGATTTCAAGCTTATATCATAATCAATGCCTGGAATATTTACTTTTATATTTGAATTACTTTCTACTTTATGTTTTCTAAAATATTACTTTTCATTTTGTAATTTGAATATTTCAAGAGCTTTCTCTAATGTTGTTTCTATGTAGTTAAATCCATATTCTTCTTTATCAAAAATTTCTTGTTCAGATTCCAAATCATCTAATTTTTCAAATTGAACACTAAATTCACAAAAAATCGTGATCCCATTTCTATATTCATAGAACACCTTACATTCTCTTTGACTTCCAAAATGATTGATACATCCTTCAATTTCTTTCATCATGGTTTTACATCTGTGATTTTTCATTATGTTTTGAACAGGAAAGCTTTCATCTATATTTTCCTGTACGTACTTATATGCATCTTTTAATGCCATCTTATTTCCTCCTTGTATCATTTAATATATTCATACTACTTTGATTGTTTAATCCACAATCTTTATACTATGATACAAATTCATAATTCAAAAACCATTTATAACAGGACTTACATAATCAGCTTCTAATCTATCATTTTTTCAGTAGAAGGGAATATGTTTTAATAAAATCACACTAATTAATGCCTGTTCTCTTCAATTTTTCTATTAAGATGGAACAAGTTCCACCTCTCAACTACAATTCTATACTATCATTTTACCACCCTGATTTTTAAATTCCATTGACTTTTTTGTGTAATTCTTTGAAATTATTTTTTGGTGTATTTGCATGATGGATATCCTGAACAAGAGATGAACTTTCCATATTTTCCATTTCTTTCCACCAATGGTCTTCCACATTGAGGACATTTCATTTTTGTCTGAATAGTTTTTTTAGCTTTTACTGGTTCTGTATATTTACAATTAGGATAGTCAGAGCATGAATAAAATTCTCCAAATTTGCCTTTTCTTATTAGTAGATTTTTACCACAATTCGGACATTTTTTATCAGTCGTCTTAGGCTGCTTTTTTTCATCCTTTTTAATATACTTGCATTCAGGATAATTTGAACACGCTATGAATTTACCGTATTTTCCTTTTTTAATCACTAGGTCAGATTTACATTTGGGACACTTCTCATCTAATTTGTTTTCATTTTGAACAGTCCATTGATCACTTCTATTATTATCTTTTAATACTTCAATAATATAATTTTCTATATCATTAATAAATGTATCTTCATCAAGTTTACCATTCTTTATATCAGCAATCTTTTCTTCCCATGCAACCGTCATCTGTACATCAGTTATGTTTTCTGGAACTACCTTGATAAGTTGCATTCCCCTTTCTGTAGGAATCAGTTGTTTTTTCTTTCTTTCAACATAGCCTCTAGAAATCAGCTTTTCAATAATATCTGCACGGGTTGCTCCCGTTCCAAGTCCAGTACGTTCAACGCCTTCAATTTCTTTAAAATCTTTTGATCCAGCGTTTTCCATTGCAGATATAATTGTCTTATCATTGAATCGTGTTTTAGGTTTTGTTTCTTTCTTTAAAACTTCACATGTTACAGGATCAAATACATCACCTTTTTGACAGTTGAATAAAGAAATATTTTTAACTTCTTCCATGAAACTAGTTCCATCCTCTTTTTCAAATTCTGTCCAGCCCTTTTCAACTGTTTTATTTGCTGTTCCAATAAAATCATGATCTTTAGCATTTATTGTACATGTTAAATGTTCATAAGCCATGTCTTTCATTACTGCTTTTAAAGTTCTTTCAATGATAATATTAAGAACGCTGCATTCCTTATCATTAAGACCTGAAACATCTGAAACGTTCTTTGTTGGAATGATAGCATGGTGATCAGTAACCTTGCTATCATCAAGTACCTTGTCTACTTCAAAAGAAACATCATACTGTTTCTTTTGATTCAATAATTCTAACAGATTTAAAAAATCATTTTTCATTGATTCATTGAGATACTTACTGTCTGTTCTAGGATAAGTAATAAACTTTCCTTCATATAATTTTTGAGCAGTATCCAGAGTATCCTTTGCGCTGATAGAAAGTTTTTCATTACATTCTTTTTGCAATGATCCAATATCATGAAGCAATGGTGCTTTTTTCTTCTTGATTTCTTTTTTTATATCAGTAATCATGGAACAAGTTCCATCTACCTCTTTTGATATTCTATCAGCCTCATTTTCATCTTCAAACTTATCTTTAATTTCGGCAAGGATATCTTTGTATTTGAGCTGTACCTTATAATAGTAATTTTTTTTGAAACTTTTAATTTCATTTTCTCTATCCACGATCATCCTTAATGTTGGTGTCTGAACTCGTCCAATTGATAAGTAATCATCACCATAATTACAATATAGATTTGTAAAGTGTCTTGTAAGGTTTGCACCCACTAGCCAATCAGCTTTTTCTCTAGCAAAAGCACTATGATATAAACGAATGAATCTTTCATCATTACCATCCTGCAAATGTTGCAGATCTCTCCTGATATCTGCCATTGAATTGTTCCATAATCTTTGAATAGGCTTTTTGCATTTGGCATGATTGTAGACATGTCTGAAGATAAGTTCACCTTCACGTCCAGCATCGGTTGCACAAACGACAACATCAACATCATCCCTGTTCATAAGCTTTTTGAGTATTTGAAACTGTGCTTTTACACCTTTATCTTTTCCTACTTTTAATTTGAACTCATCAGGTATAATTGGCAAGACTTTCCAGCTTTTCCATTCAGGGTTATAGTCTTTTCCATCATACAACCCTAAAAGATGACCATAGCACCAAGAACATATGTATCCATTACCTTCTAAATAGCCTTCATGACTTTGATTTGCTCCTACTATGTGCGCAATTTCTTTTCCAACAGAAGGTTTTTCTGCAATAACTAACTTCATTTCTATTTCCTTTCCAGGATGGAACTAGTTCCATCCATTACTTTTTATATAATAAATGGTATAAGTAGAATTAAAGCAATTGTAATAATTGTCATAATAAGCCAGCTAACAAGTATACCAATTGGTTTGTCTGTTCCATCCATAGAAACTCTTACTCCCAATGCAAATACGAGCATAAAGAACAATGTATATAATATTACTGCAACTGTCCGTATCATCCAAAAATATGAAAATTTAATATATTTTAAATATCCAAGAAGGATTATGAAACATATATTTACAACTGCAAATGACATTTCCATCCTAATTTTCCTCTTCTGTTTCAATTTCTTTCATTTCATCTTGTTTATTAAGATCATCCAGATCACCTTCGTATAACTTAGGTGTACCATCAGAATTTGTCATCATAACAATTCCGCCAACTCTATTGATCAGATAGCAAACTCTTGTATCCCTATCAACAATAATTTCTTTCGTAGGTTCAATATAGATAGATTTATATGGCTTTTCAGATGAATCTTTAATTTCAACATCATCATCTTCCCTTTCTATACCTAACACTCTATTTGAAATACTTCTCATGGTTTGTCTTATACTTTCGATATTCCAACCAATAAGTAACAAAGCAATACTTATACACCCTAATTCAATTCCATCCATTTTTCTTTTCTCCTTTTTCTATTAATTAATAATAAGATTATCTTTTACTGCCTCTTGTCCTATGATCTCATCAGCATAAAAATTTACATGACAGATATCTTCGTCATATTCGATTTTTCTAATGGCAAGAGCATTTAAAAAATCAACACCAAATACTTCTATGAATTGTTTAAGATCTTTAGCTGCAAAAACCAAATCATCTGCACCATCATATAAGCTTAAAGTTTCAATATAATACCCTGTTTCTATCAGTTTGCATATAAGATCATACAAGTTTCTATCTTCATTCTTTTTACATTCTGTACTCATTTAGACCTTCCTTTACTATTTTATGTTGATTTTAAATTTCAACCTGTCAAAAATATAAGACAACAAATTATCAATGCAACAGCAATAATCATTTTTAAAATATCTTTTCTGTTCATCTTTTTGCTCCTTGAATGATCACTAGAAGATGGAACTAGTTCCATCCTCTAGATCAATGAATAATGTTATAAAACAATGCACCTGTTGCTCCAGCAGTACAAACTAAGGCAATCACACACATAAGCCATCCTCTATAATTCTTTTGTGCAGTATAGACACCTATATCTATCGCCTGTATAACGCAACATCCTAACATTGCACCAAATGCAATATAATCTAACATGCTTTATCCTCTTCATCTTCAACTGTTTCACTTTCAGTATCTTCACCAAAAATTCTTACATAATCTGGGTACAATAATAACTTTTTACAAGTTTCTTGACTAAATATTTTAATCAAAAGATCTTCATAATTATCATCAAATACTGTGACATTATTATCACAATCATAGATGTATTCATAATTATCAGCGCATACAGGAACCTTGCTAAATTTAAAAGTATTACATAAAACATTTTCTTTTTCTTCTTCTGAATCTTCATTATAAAGATATAGATAAGATGTAAATACTACTCTATTTTCTACATCTTTACTCAAATTTCTCTTTAGCAAATAATTATAAACAAATTCCACATATTCATCAGGATTAGTAATATTGAGATTCTTTAGTTCATCTTCATCTAACGGTAATTTTTTTCGTCTATAAAGAAATAATGAAAATTCATAAATGAGTCTTACTAGAACAACCGCTAGTGATATAATAAAGATTCCAGCAATTATTATTCCAAAAACAATTGCAAACTTTCCAAACCATTCATTATAAAATTCATCATGAGAAGGATTAATTTTAGTATCTACCAATAGAAAGATGAATACAGCAATTATCATAAAAGGCAAGATAACTCCACCATACATTTTAAAGAATGAATTTTTATTTTTTATATATTTAGTTTTTTTCATTATATTTATTCCTCCATATTTAAATAGTCTTCAACAAAATTTGCACATTCATTTATATGAAAAATCATTTCATTTGCTCTTTCTTTTACATTTTTACAGAAACCATCAATAGCTTCTTGAACTTCTAAATCAATATCAAAACTGTACTCATTTTGCGTTTCTGAATAAGGCATCAGATAATAAACGGTACAAGTTTTATGATCATTACTTTCTTCAATCTTTGTAACTTCAATTTCATCATCTACCTGTTCAAAGATATGCTTCCAAACAGTTATCTTCTTTTTATATTTCCAAATAACTTTCTTTTTAAATGAGTTCATTTCCTTTCCTCCTCATGGAACTTGTTCCATCTTCTTTTTTTATAACCCTGCAACACAGAACTTTATGATTTCTTGGTGCAAGTATGTTTTAATTTTAAATCTTGGTTGATAGATAATGGAATATCTTCCTCCTGGTTCAACACCAATAACACCTATATACTTCTTTTCATCTAAATAATTTTTATATTTATCCAGTATAAGGTTCTTCTTTTCTATTGGCACAACTATCCAACTTTTATTGACATAAGGAAGATTACCTTCAGCCTGTAACAATGCTTTTTTAATGTCGTTTAACTTAAACTCAAATGCATTTATTTGATATCTGTCCTGAAATTTTTCAACAGTTACTAGATCAGCATTGCCTTCTCTAATAGAACATTCAAACTGGTATCGAACTGCTCTGTTTGAACCATTGTATGACTTCCAAAACTTCTCTTTTAATTCTTTTTCCTGCAAAAACATTATTTTGTTTCCTTTCTTTTGTCATCTTCTTCAGGTTTTGAAAACACTAAAGAATATCTTGTATCCACAGAACCGCTCATACTTTTTCTGGTAATAAGCTTTATGTGTGCTTCAACATCTGTATCTTTTAAAAATTGTTCATTTAACTGCTTTTCTATATCCTTTGCATGATTTAACTCACATACATCTAATAATGCTGATATAAATATCATTCTTTTCACTCCTTACCTTTACTTATTTTCTTTTCATAAATCTTTATGGTTTCCCCAATTGTCATGTTTTCAAAATCTTCCATATCTCCATTTTGAAAATATCCATTTCTTAACATTTCATATAGAAAGGGGCTTAGACCTAAAAAATTGTCATGCACAAATATAACACCTACATCTCCTGCACATTCTAGAGGATGTGATTTTGTTTCTTCAACATATCTCTGATAGATTTTTAAAAGATCATATTCAAACTCGATTTTATTATTTATTTCACAATTACTAAAATCCGCTGTTTCATATCTTTTTATAATATCTTCTAACGAATCATTTTCATCAATATCAGTAAAATGATTATTTTCTTTCATATAATTAAGAAACGAACAATCTTTAAATCTAGGAACTACATAATTATCCTGTAATCTTATTTGTTCTATATGATCCAGTTTGTAGTAAGCCTTTAACATGTCTAATTCGAATAAATATTTTTGTTCTTTTATTAGATTCATAAATCTACCTTACTTTCTATCCTGGAACAAGTTCCATCCTCTGATATGTGTACAATTCTTAAATTGTTAAACCCGTAACATCTAAGTTCCAATCTCTTTTTTACATTTTCAGCTACCTTTAAAGATTTGTATTTTTTTGATTCTTCTTTAAATCCAGTAAAATTTGCATATTTTTCACCTTGAAAAACGTAGTCAAACCCTGTATAGAAATCACCATGTTCATTTTTTATTGCATACATTTTCTATTCCTCTCTTTTTTATATATCTGTGATTTAAATAACTATCTAAACTTCGACAAAAACAACATCCCTATTAAAGTAATAAATATTAAAATTACCATCTACTGTTGCTAGAACATCCTTACCCATATCATAGTTGATAATATCAAACTTACCTTCAATGGTAGATGAATAACTCATAATGTGTTCTACTGCATTAAGCCATTTAATAGCATCATCATTTTGATGAAATATATGAATAAATGTCGTACCATCTCCATAGCCATTAGGAACATAGAAATATGTATCATTGACACCTATTTTCAATCTTCCCCAGTCAGAAACAGTAAAGTAATGTTCAGAAGCATGTGATGTAATATTATTTACATATCTGTCGAAACCTTTGTATAGCGGAACAAGTCTTTTTAACAACTCACCATATCCCTGTGAACAAATAATATCTTCATCCCTTGTAGCAAAATAGAGTTCATAAAAATTCCATGCATCTTTTGCCTTTTCAACACATTCTTCAAACCACATATGATTTTTTCTTGCCATGTTTCCTGTATCGTTTTCCATACATGATTTAGCAAATTTATTAATATCTAAATCTTCCTTTTTCATTTAGCATCTCTTCCTTTCTGCATCATGGAACAAGTTCCATCCTGTTTTTTTGTTTTTAATCCAAATCTCCATTCTCAATCAACTCTCTAAATGAATCAAAACTATAAACATAATGATCATCTAAATATAAGTCATAAGAAACCTGTTCAATTAATTTATCTGGATCATCCCAACTCTCAACCATTGTTACAACTTTATAAATATGTAATTCTTGCTTACTTTTAACATAACTGCTACTCATTTCATTACCTGCCTTTCTAATCGAGTACGTTATAGTTAGCATTTGAATTTGGAACACCATTTTTAGGGAAACATTCTCTGATAATGTATCCTGGTGTTTTTGCATCTTTTACCCATAGATTATGTGATGGATATAATTCTTTACATTTCCAACCAAAAGATTTCATTCCTACATGAATCTTATCTTTAACAATGTTATATCTGCTTCCTCTAGCCATTTTCTTTCTCTCCTTCTATTTTTTTCTTTTCCTATCATATTTGTTTCCTGCTTTAAAAGTAGAAATCATCAAATCATTTAAGTGTTCATCAGCCACTATAGGACGTTCACTAAGAATCCTTTTCATTCTTGAAGAGTTTTCAATTTCTCTTAAAGCGATATTTCTAACCATTAAATTTTCCATCAAATAAATCTTAGGTATTACCAGTTCAAACTCTACATAATTCCCGTTATTTGGGTTGACTGCTTTTACTAAATAAACATGTTTACTTCCTCTTTTATTTTCTTTGTAAGATATATTCAAATTCTTTCTTCTCATATACAGAATCCTTTCCTTCTTTTTTGTAAGTATCAAAATACATTTTGATGAGCTGATAGATGCATTCAATCATGAATCTTTGATCTCCAACAAAATTCATTTCTACTTTTTCATCTTCAATCACCGAATTTGTTATGTTACAAAACATTTATTTGCCCCTTTACAGTTTTAAAAAATCTTTTACTTTTTCTTTTATTACTTCGACTGGTGTTTGTATGCTCTCAGGAATATCTTTTTCCATATCAATACGTTGAATATCTATCCATTTCATTTCATCAAGTCTCATCATGGATGGTGTAAGAAAGCCCTTATTAACCAGCACAATCTCTAATTCCTGTTCTCTAAGATTTCTTCTATAATTCTTGATAGAAACAAGTGGTATAACCAATGCTTTCCCATTTAACACCTTATAGACATAAGCCCAATGTCCATAACGAAGTTCTTTAGGATATCCAACTGTAAAATCCACATAAACAACCGAATGTGCTTTCACTGGCTTTTTTGTTCTGAAATAACGATCATAGTAAACATCTGGATCATTATTGCAGATGGTTTTTAAATAAAAGACATTTGCATCAACTGTCTTTGTAAGTGAACTTAGAAATGACAAGTAGGAAGTATCTTTTTGATTACATTCTTTGAATCTATCCAAGGCTTTTTTTAATTTTTTGTTTTCTACTTCTTTATCCATATATTTATTTATGGCAGGATGGAACTAGTTCCATCCTACTTAAACTCCTCTCTATATAATTCATCCACAACATTCTTATAATCCTCAGCAACTGGAGAATTTGATGTTGCTAATAATATTTCCTTATTTAAGTTTGCTTCTGTTACTGGTTTAGATTGATGTCTGATGGTTTGTTTTAAGCATCTTTCTCTAAAAAGATTTTGAATTGTTTCAACCATACACTTTTCAGTTTTATTTCGATTCACCATTGTTAGTAAGATTTTAAAATCAAAGCCTAATGGCATTGCTTGTAGCCATTCCATCATCATATGAACTGTTTTTGACAATCCAACAATACTGTAGTTATCAATCTTAGTAGGAATAAGAATAATATCTCCTTCTTTGCAACAAGCATTCATTGTGTTATAAGTAAGCGAATTTGTATAAGGCGAATTATCAATGATACATACGTCAAACTCATTTCTAATATGATCTAAAGCCAACTTTAATTTTTGTTCAACGAAATGTCCTGACTGTTTTAGTTTCAAATCAACTTCAGCAAGCTTTAATGATGAGGGAAGAATATTTATTCTTGAAAATGCTTCATCATTACCATCATAATTTGTATATTCAGCAACATTAATGATTGCATCTCTTACTATCTTATGATCCAACAGAACATCACTGATATCTTTTGAAAATGCTGTTACACTTGTATAGTGATTCAGTATTCTTGTTGCATCCATGACCGTCTTATCAGATTCGTTAAAATCCTCATTGATTTTTACAAGTTCTTTTTGATCAATTTGATCATTCAATCTCAATACATTATTAGTTGTGTTCCCTTGTGGATCTAAATCACAAATAAGAACATTCAAACCTTTTTGGGCAAAACCATATGCCAAATTGATTGTAGTAGTTGTTTTACTTACGCCACCTTTTTCGTTAATAATTCCAATTGTTTTCATTTTTAATTTCCTCCAAAAGTTTTTAGTTTTGACGGAACGAGTTCCATCCTTAAATATTCAATTGTTTTATTTCTTTAAAGCATTTGCAATTGCGCCTAGAACAAAGAATAGAATGAGCATTGTTAACGTATTACCCGTATGACTTCCATGTGCTGCTAAAAACACATTGTTTACAAATCCAATCAAAAATAGCCCTCCAAAAAATGTTACTAGTGCATATAATACTTTTCTCATACTGATCATCTCCTTTCTTTTTATCTATCACCTCCCTCGCTCACTTTCTAAAAGCACCAGGGAGTGAAAAAAGCAAGGTGGAGACGGACACCGTACTACCTTGCTTTTTGTAAGAACGAGCTGGTGAATGTTCGTAGACATTCCGTGATGGAACTCGTTCCATCACATAAAGGCGAGAAACCCTCAACCTTCCTTATTGGTTTCTCGCCCGTTTTTTTTAGCCCATCATAGAATCTTTTCATAAAAATAAAAAAAGATGGAACAAGTTCCACCTCTCAACTACAATTCTATACTATCATTTTATCACCTTATATTTTTAATTCCATTGACTTTTTTGTGCAAAAAAAGAGATAATTTTTTAATTATCTCCATAATGATACCGACAAGCTAAAATATACACATTATCATCATCTATTTTATATACCAATCTGTCAGCATCATTTATTCTCCTGCTCCAAAATCCAGAAAGATTACCTTTTAACCCTTCAGGTTTACCAATGCCTGTATTACCATTTCTCATTATGTCATCAATGAGTTTATTGATCCTTTTTAATGTTTTCCTATCTTCAGTTTGCCAATAAGTGTAATCTTTCCAACCATTTTCAGTAAAAACTATTTTCATAATTCTAAATCCTTGATATCTTTAGAAATAGTTTTTCCAGATTCCAATTGGCTTTTTGATTCCATTAACCAGTCGTAATTTCTTTTATTTTGTGTAAGGTAACTATTTTCAATCAAATTATTGTATGTTTCTTCACTCATCATGACAATATTATTTCCGCTTTTTCTTGTTACAACTATTGTTTCAATAGAATCTGTAATAATATCAAAATATTTTTTCATTGAATTTCTCAATGTACTGTAATTAATCGCCAACATGTTTATCACTCCTCTTGTAATTTAATTATAACGTACAATATATTGTACGTCAATAATACATAATTTATACATGTTATTTACTTTTTTAATAAAGCAAATAACACATCTTTTATTAATAACATGTTACTTGTACTCCTTCTCCTGTTGGCGTTACTGAATATCCTGATATCTTACCTGAATTTTTTAAACCATCTGCATAATCACATGCCGCATTATAAGAATCTATACTATATCCTTCAAAAAATTTGTTATAAGCACTTGCATTTCCTTTTGGTTTAGATGAATAAGAGCTATTCGAACCTGAGCTACTACTTGTATTATTAGAAGACGAGCCATTATTATTTGATGTGTTATTTGATGAAGATGTTGAAGGTGCAGGTTGTTCTACTGGCTTTTCTTTAACAGATACAGACATGGAACAAGTTCCATGATTACCAGCACTATCATCTACCTCATAATTGACTGTATAATTTCCTGCTTTATTTGTATCTATTGAGTTATATTTGACTTTTTCTTTTAGATCACCATCCACATTATCTGTTGCACTTTCTATATAATCTTTCAGATTTAATTTTGAACCATTATCTACTGTAACAGCACTTTCTTTTAAAACAATGACTGGTGACACATCATCATACACATCTATCATAAGATGTTTTGATACTGATTTAACCTTATTCGATAATTTGTAGGTAACTGTATATGTTCCTGGTTTATCAAACATCTTTTGTTTTGGAAGTGTCAGTTTATATTCTTTATCATATTTTTTAATATATTCACTTGCGACAAACGGTTTAGACATGCCTAATTTTATTTTTTCTTCTTTAAGTTCCAAATGAATATTTTCAAAATAATAACCTATCGTTTTTCTATTGATAAAAGCTATAGACGATACAGTTACAATAATTACCAAAACCACAAAAGTTATTCCAATCCTTATGATTCTTTTCTTTTTTACTTCTTCCGCAGCCTTTTCATAAATACCTAACTGTTTGCATGTCTGAATCCTTAACTGTTCCATTGACTTATAGGGAATTTCAGGATCACAAAACATATTTAGGGCATCTGGATCAGATACTCCTGCTTTCAACGCAAGGAATATCTGTTCCATTTGTAAATAATCAAATGCTGTATTCGCATACCAATCAACATCCAGTCCTAGATCCAAACCATCCTTGATAATTTGAAGCTGTCTTGGATCAAAAGCAATTCGACTATAATATTCATAGTCGTGTTTCATTATTTATTACCCATCATAGCATTTTGCATTCTTAATGCTGCTGCCTTTGAAAATATATTCAATCTTTCATCTTCTGATAATGTAGCTAAAAACTGAACTGTTGCATCTTCATCTACAGGCTTTTCTTTTACTAAATCAATACCTGTTTTTTCTTTAATAAGTTCTGCAATGTCCATAACCAATTCTTCATTGTTGATGGAACTAGTTCCATCAGTATTTCTTAATTGCTCTTGTAATAACTCGATAGTATTTTGTAATTCAATAATATTTTCTTCTAATTTTTTCTTTTCTTGCGTAAGTGTTTCTACTTGTTCTTGTGAACTATCTCCATCTTTTGCTTTTACCTGTAATATTTCAATTGTATTTTGCAATTCAGCGATTCTTTCTTCATAATCATTTTTTTCTTTGCTCACCGCTTCTAAATTATCTCTTAATTCTTTGATTTCTTCATCTTTCATTTCCATTGCTTTATCCATTTCTAATTTCCCCTTTTCATATTCTTCAATTTGTAATTTTAATTTTTGTTTTTTTGCTTCAGCACTTTCAATGACTTCGTTTTTTTGAAAAAGTTCATCACCTAATTCATTTAATGCTTTTCTAACTTTATTTAACTCTTCTATATGATTGTTGCTTTCAGTTATGGCAGCCTCTTTTTCTTCCTGAAGGTCATGTATGTGATTTTCTAAATCAACTATGTTTTGTACTCGCTCAACCTGTTCACAAATTACTACACCTACATCTCCTCTTGATTCTCTTAGCTCATGAACTTTCAAAATATCAAGATCAGTTTCTTCAAAATGACAGTTTACAAACATTGAATAGTTCATCATTGTTTGAGGTGTCAAACTACATTTAGTAAATTTAGTGCTTATAAAAAGACACGATATAAAATTGCCATTCAACTCAGATATGATAAAAGAACAGTTATCAAATCTTATTCCTTTCATCATACAAGAAAACACACTACCTTCAAAGATACTGTTTACAAATGCACTTCTCATTTCATAGTTATAAAGATCGTTATTTTCAAATACCTCATCTATAAATGTACAGTTCATAAATTTGCAGTTGCAAAAATCTGTATTGACAAAAAGCGAAATATCAATAGTTTCATCTCTGTACTCTTTATCTGAAATTACTTCTTTTTCAAGTGATTTAATATCAATATTTTTTATTTCTGTACTGATATCATCATTAATCTTGCTCTTGTCACGTAAATCATCACCGATCATTCCATTGATCGTACAACAGTTTGCCGAGCGTGGATTTGTGTCAATATCAATACTATTGATATCCGTATCAAGCCATTGACTGTCATTCAAGTTAGTGTTTTTAATATCACATGAACTGTCAAAAGTACATCTAACAAGTTTCATCCCTTTAAGATTGACTTTAGAAGTTACTGATCCTTTTACATTAAAACGTTTGAAATCACATGCAATAAAAATAATATTTTCCAGATCACTTGTTATAATCTCAAAATCTTCAAAATCACAATTAATAAATACTGCATCTTTACATACGCATTCTCTAAACTGAAGATTCTTGAACTTACAGTTTTGAGCTTTTATAGAAGTCTTATTTTTTGTTAACCTTGCACCTTCAATAAGCTGTCCATCAAATTCTAGTACATCTGTTTGATGAATATAACCATTCATTTCATCATTTGTTTTAGATTTTACTGGTTCTATTGAGGTCATTTTATAAGTTTGTGATTTCTTTATGTCTTTTTCCTTTAAAATCCTATTAATCAATTCTTCTTTTGTTTGATTATCTATCAATTTTCATCATCCTTCCTTTCTGCATCATGGAACAAGTTCCATCATTGATGTACATAAAAAATAAATAAGCCAGCTAATAGAAACAATCCAAAAAGTTATGTTCAATATCCAATATATTTTAAATTTTCCTAAAAATCCTCTTAGTACCCAAAATCCACCTTTAGACGATTTTCTTGCATTACATGAATAACACGCACACACCAAATTTTTGGGATCATTCACATCTTCTATTTTCAAAACCTGAAGTATCTTCTGATATACCTTTTTCTTTTTAGCTTTTTTTATTGGAACGATATGATCTACTGTTACATTCTTTTCATGAATAGGCATTCCACAGTAAACACAAATGTAATAATCTTTAAATACTGGTTTGTTGTTTTCAAAATAGATTTTCCGATAATTATTAGAACGTTCATATTTATCCTCATACATAAAAAATTCCAATTTGTGATCCTTGCAATACTTTTTTACAGCTTCTACTTGTTCTTCTAAAGTTGTATGAGCACACCAGCAAGAGCAATATTCAGAAGTCTTTTTAAATTTAAAACCCATTTTTTTAAGGTCTTCCCTATAATAATAGGTTGTTTTTTTACCATTCCTTATTTCAATATTGTATCCCATATTAAACACAGATATGGAACAAGTTCCATCCTAGCTCAACATCAATCCTTCACCCTCTGAATCTTCAGGCTGATAGCTGTTGTATAAGCTTTCTGCTCCTTTCCTCATAAAATCTTCGTACAAATCAAAGTATTTAACTTCTGGCTTTTCAATATAATCAAATGAATCTTCTAGATTGTTTGCATAAAAGGCATATTTATCATATCCTGGAAGCTTAACAAAATAAGGATTGTGCCTTTGTGCAAGTATCAACACTTCTCCTAACTGGAAATGTCTCAAGCGATCAACTGGAAAAAGTTTGACATCTTCATACATCTTCTTATCCTTGTTCCACTCTCTTTTGCTTCCAGCGCTTTCGGATATTTCCTTCAATGTATCTGCAGAACCAGAAAGAATATAAACAGTATTCATAACATTTCCTTTAATCGTCTTTGCCATATCCTTACCGTACTGTTTATCTATTTGTCCAAAGTCCTGAACAATAAGTGTAATTCTGATACCTCTTGAACGTGCTGCTGTCAGCATTGCATCAATATCTTTAACAGGTGGCATATTCCCAAACTCATCTAAAATCATATTGATTGGAACTTTAAGTCTCAAATTGGCTTGATTACGTGCTGATTTAATCAAAGCTTCATAAACCTGTTTTACAAACATTGTTGAAAGTTTATAATATGTTTTCTTTTCATCATGAACAATTAAAAATATTGCTGTTTTTTCTTCTCCAATCTTCTTTAAATCTATATCATTGCTTGATAATATTCTTTCTATTGCTTCATTGGACATTACATCTCTCATCTTGTTTTTAAATGAACTAAAAAATGAACTTTGTGTATTATCTTCACTTTCCAGATATCCCTTCAAATTTTTTGTTGAACGTGCAACTTTACTTCTGTATCTTTCTAAATAGATTTCAAAAAGCTTCTTTTGTGATGTCATTTCGTGTAATGGGTCTTCATCACTTTTAATCTTTCTGTCTCCATCAGTTATCATCTTAAAAATATTAGGAAAATTCAAATAATCATGTTTTTCAGGATATTCATTTTCATCCATTTCAAGAATAAAGTTTGCTGAACCTGCAACCATATCTGAAGCCGTTTCTGTCCATACTGGACTGTCTTTTGTATTTTCTTCTAAACATAAAGTATTGGCTACATCAAGTATCATTTCAACCGCTCTTGAATAATCAGGTTTTGGCTTGTCATCCGCTGGTGGTATTGGAAGTCCTAACATCTTTGCTTTCCTTTTCTTGCTTTCATAACGTTTTTCCCACTCTTCAACTAAAGGTTTTACTCTTTCTTCTGCTTCTTTCCATTCTATCCAGGCTAGTTCAAGTGGATTCCAGCAATTAGAATATTGTGGATCAACAAAGTTCAAAATATAAGTTTTATATCCTGATTTTTCAAATTTCTTTTTGGTATATTTTGCAAGTTCTCCTTTTGGATCATTTACGATAACACTCTCTCCAGCAAGTCTTGAAAGTTCCAGCATTTCAAGTACCTCTGTAAATGACTTACCAGACGAAGATGTACCAATAACGAGATTATGATTGTCTCCAGGATCAACATATGCGTGATTCTTTCCAGCAGAAAAAACCAACCCTGATCTTTTCCATTTCATCTCTCCTCCAATTGAATATTGCTTTCTTACAGGGTGATTGAAGTTATATGAACTCAGCAAAGGCACTTTGATTACCCTATCTGAATGAGCTATCTTTTTATAACCATCTTGAATGCCATTTTCCATATTCTTTGTTTTCTTATAGAAATCATTCATTCTTATATCTAATCTGTCTTTTGTAGTAGTTATAATTTTTTCTTCGTCAAAAGACACCTTGATCAATGCTGGTTTAAATTCCTTCAGTTTAGCAACATGAGAAGATCTTTGTTTTTCATCTTTAGTAAGTCTTCTCTTTGACCCTTTTGCAAAAGTCCTGTTAAAAATGACTTCTCCCCAAATCGTTAATACACAAAGCGTACAGAACATGAACACGACCTTCTGATCATTGATAAATAATAAACTGTAATCCAATGTCCATGACATCTTATGTAAAATCAAAATCTGTATCAGATTGATTGCAGATGTGTAGACCAACGCCATTGTCAGCAACAGACCAATAATAATACTGTATATTTTTTTCATTATCATATTCCTTTCTTTGTAAAATAAAAAAAGACAACCTTTCGATTGCCTCTGTAGGATGGAACAAGTTCCATCATTAATGTCTTTGTAATTCAATCATCTGATCATAACACTTCATGATTTCATTACTAATAGAATCCTGATTGATTTTAATTGCTATTGCAACAGAAATATCTTTATCATTCATTGCCTTTTCAAACTGTTTGATCAAATCATCTCTTTGAATTTTTAAATCATTGATCTTATTGATAATGTCTTTCATATATGTCTCCTTTATAAAGCAAAAATGAGCTTACTGCTCATTTTTACATTCTGAATTAACAATCTGATGTGATAAAGTTGATATTGCTCTAGCTAAAGTTTTTCTATCAACTTATCGTAGAAAATTCTACCATAGAAATAGATTTCAAACAAGCTTCTAAACTTCCTTAAAATTCTATACTATCATTTTACCACCATGATTTTTAAATTCCATTGACTTTTTTGTGTAATTTTTAAAATCATTTTTTGAATATTATATTTACTCCTTTGACAGCAACCCATAAAAACAGGAACATCAATAATATAAAAATAAATCCATATGCAGAACCTTCTATAAATGTTAAAATCCCACACATCAGCATCATCAAAGATAAAACTATTGAATATATCCTTATTACTGTCTTTTTTCTTTTGGTATTTGAATTTCCTGATAAAAACTTCATAGTATCAATTCCTTTCCTTATGGAACAAGTTCCATCTTCAATTTATAATTTTTGACCAATATCATTTTTACGTTCCCATTCCATCATTTCTCGATAGATTTCTGAATCGGATATTCCAAAGTTTCTCCCTTTTTGCCATCTTCTGGCTCTTTTTATATAATATCGTATCGTTTTCTTCTTTCTATAAAGACTTTCATCAAATTGTGGTTTACTAGCCATTTCAATTACCTGATTGTCATTTTCTCTAGTTCGTCTTCTTTTTCCTTGTTTATTAAGTTTACTTTTTTCTTTCTCAGTCAGTTCAGATATATTCTTTTCATCCCAATACTTCAACAAATCTCTTCCACTTATTTCCTCCATAAAACTCTTACCTTCAGTATAAACTTTTACTTTTTTATTGGGATCAAAAAAGTAACGAAGTGTATATTGATTTACCTGTTGCCATTGATCCTGTTCCAGGTACATAAATTTAGTAGCTTTTGTTCTTGGTATCCTGCAAAAAATCCTTCCTTTATCAAACTCTTTAATTAATGACTTATTTATTGTAAAAGCCAAATAAGAATCTGCTGGATTATCACTTGATATTTGTTGATCATAATAGGATGGAAATTGTTCCATTTTTGGCTTTTCAAGCCTAACCTTTTTATCTTTTTTCTTTTCATCCCAGAATTTCAGTAATTGACTTCCTTCCATTTTTTCAATGAAGTTTTTATTTTGATCATAGATTTTAAATGTTTTGTCAGCATCAAAATCAAATTGCCATGTCTCTTCACCAATCTGTTTACAGGTTTCATCAGAAAGATACATATACTTCTGTCCACCAGTTCTTGGTACTCTCACAAACAGACCTTGTTCATCTGAATCCTCTATAAGACCGATATTGATGGTAAATCTTTTTTGCGAATTTAAATGATACATTTCCTCTAAAGATGGAACAAGTTCCATGCCTCCATTGGACTCTCTAGTATTAACCAAACTCTTTTGAATCCTTTTCTTTTTAAAATCTTGAATAATCATATTTCCAATACGAGAATATAATTTTTCCAGTTCAGTTTCTTTAATGGTAGCTATATCAATGTTTCCTTCAGGACTTAAAGACTGGTTTTGATAGTTGGCAAGTTTCTCCAGCATTTCTACATAGTTATTGAACAATCCTTTAAATTCCCTGTCATTTATTATTTTTTTAGTAATTGAATCAATCAAAGGTTTATATGGTTTCATCACGTATGAGTTGTATCCTAGTCTTCCTTGCTTTGGTAATATGCTATAAAGTTGAGATAAAGTTACAATATTTTTATCAAAAGCATTTTTACCAATGGCATTTATCAGTTCATGAAAAGCTTCATCTTTCCTTTTGAATATATTCTTTTTCCATGTATCATCAATTTCAAATTTGATTTCTTTCATGTGATTCAGTTCAGTAGCAACAATATTCTTCAGTCTCTTTAATTCCTTATCTGTAATCTTTCCCCTGGTTCTTGTTTTATTTTGACCTTTTTCTAACCAGTTGAGATGTATATGAGGGTGTTGTGTATCAACATGTTTGTTTGCCCACCAAATGACATTCTCTTGATCCAATTTCATCATCTTACAAATTTTTGGTATACATCTGTCTACAAGAGTTTTATAGTCTTCAGGTTTTTCTAATCCATAGCCATTTGCAATTTCTTCACTTTTTAAAGATATAACAGTCTCCCACCACAAATCGCCATTTTTTGAAAACGAATCACTTAACATATGTTCAAAGTCTTTTCTATTATCTTCATTGAGCCATCCATCAAATTCACTAATAAAAGTATATTCGTCCTTATCGACATATCCCAAATATCCACCTTCTTTTAAATTTTCAAGTTCACTTGATTTTTCATTTTTATTTTCATCAGAAGTATATTCATAATAGCCAACTAGTGCTGCCTGATTCATAGTCCCTTTAAAACGAGAATGAGATGGTGCCTGTTTCCCATATTCAAAAAAACGAACTTTGTTTAATGCAAAGTTATCCGACACGATCATCACCTTCAATTTCGACTGTTATAAGTTTATCAGCTTCCTCATAAACTTCATCAACATCTATGTTCAATGCCTGTGCAATTTTTTCATTCAGTAACATTTGTCTTGTCTGATCCATTTGTATCTGATTGAGCTGCTTTGCAATTTTCCTAAAGTTTTTCTGTAAAGAATAAGAAACAATGCTATCAGCAATCCTTACAAAGAAGCTTGGATTTTTATTAACGACTGCATTGTAATAATAATCAATTGCTTCTTCAACTACAGAATTTTTTGAATATCGTTTACCTTCATCATCTGATTCCTCTTTTTTTAAATTTACAATGGCTTCTAATTTTAAATCAGTTGCTGGATAAAACATAAATGTTCTATTTTTCTTCAATTCTTTTTTCATTTTTTGTTCCTTTCCTACAATATAAAAAAGATGGAACAAGTTCCATCCTATCAATATGTCTTTCTTTATTTAGTATCTTAATATTAATTTTCTTTAGAATAGATTGTTAATCCCTCTTTAAAAATATTTTTATAAATTGGTGAATTTACCTCAATGCAATGTAATTGGAATATATCAACGTTCTTGCATAAAGTTTCTTCTAAATCTCCTTTCAATGAAAAAAATTTGATTCCTTTCATTTTAGGGGAAACAATACAGAAATCAACATCACTTACTAAAGTTGCTTCATGTCTTGCATAAGAGCCAAATAAAATTACTTTTTCAATTTCATAATATTCAAATATTGGTTTTACTTTTTCTTTTATCTCATCTGTACTATAAATAAATTGATATCTTTTATCAGAATAATATCCTTCATAAATTTCCATATGAATCACCTTAGCTTTCGAAGAGATTATACCATAATATATTTTCCCCTAGCTATAGAGTATTAAATCAAAAAGAGCTTTATAGCTCTTTAAAACATTTATTTATTTTTTATAACTTAAATATTTTTTTTCAAGCAATTTAAAATTGCAGCATCTCTTTGCCAAATAGCTTTCAGGATTGTTCGTAACAATTCTATAAAGCTTTTCAGCACTTGACAACAATTCATGCTCATCAATCAGATCTATTTCTTTTGATAACAATTTCCAATATTGTTTTTTATCTCTTTTATTTTTGAACTCTCTAAAACTTTCTAAGTTTTCAAATGTGATTTCTATATACATTTCTTTTGGAACAGGAATCATATTATTAATATCAATAGCACCATATATTTTCCCTGTTTCATAATTAGTGATTTTATAAAAATCAATATCATTTTTCATAGATATGAATTTTTCTTTGAATGAAGTCAAAGGTGCAAAATACTCTATATCATTCTTAATAAATATAACACCTATGAAACATTTCATACGATTTCCATAGTCAACATTAGGTACTTTTTTATCCCATTTTTTTAAATAATCAATATATTCTTTTTCTACCGCATACCATTTCATTTTCTTCTCCAAAAAAATAAGAGGGATAACCCTCATCTTTTAATATCACTTTTGCACAGGTGGTGAGAACCTCTTTATTGTTCACTTTTGCACAGGTGGTGAGAACCTCTTTATTATTCACTTTTTTACAGGTAGTGAGAACCTCTTGATGAGGAATATCCTCTTATAAGTATATTACCACATCTTAGAAAAAATACAAGTTACTAAATTAAATACAACTTTTTCATTAAGAGAAATTTATAAAATTAAATTATTTAAATAATCAATCCATTTTGTTTTGTATTCTTTTTTCATAAAATTATTTATTTCATGCCAATTATTTTCATTTTTTAATTTTAAAACCTGATTAAATATTTCATTTGTGTATTGTTCATTACAAATATAATCTTCTTTCATACCTTGTGCATATCCGTAATTCCCAATCAATAACATATCAAGCAGAGCACGAATATGATTAGCAACATTATACTTTTTAGAACAATCTAAATATTTTACTTTTCTATCTTTTTCAATACCATAATCTTTTAAAACTGAATCGTTTGATTCTCTAATATCTGGATGATTCCAGTTTATAGATTTTGAATGCCAGTCTCCACATGTGTCTAATTTGCAAGTTAAATTTAAAGCATGTATTCCTGTAAGATATTTTATTTTAATCACCCTCTTTCTCTATTATGAACCTACTTTTTTTAAATAATTATACAACAAATAATTTTATTTAAATATTTTTATTCTTTCATGTTAATAAAATACTGATCTAATTCATTTGATGTTTTTTCAAATGCTTCTTTAAAACCGTAGAGCTGTTTTAATTCTTTATTTTCTTCTTTTAATGAATTTTGTAATTCTTTAATTTTTTCTTCTTTCTTCATTTTACTTTTTTCTAGCTTTGTAATTTTTGCAGTTAATTTTTTATAGTTGCTTTCCATTTTAATTTTCTCCTTTTCGTTTTTGTTTTAAAATTGTTTCAGCTTTCTTTTCTGTATATTTTCTAAACATTGATTTAGCTTCTACCAGTCTTAAAATTTCTGAAGTCTTTTCACTCTTGTCAGGATTTCTATAATCTTTTGAATATGGAAGAAGTTTTAAAATCAATTCAATATCTTCATACATTTCTAATAGAAGATGTTCAAAATCTATTGGACTTGCTTTTTTCTCAGCAGCAATAGCATCTGATATCATTTGCATTCCCTCATCAATTTTTTCAGTAACCTTAGATTCAAGATTTCCATTGTTTTCATTAGGTTGGATGGAACTAGTTCCATCTATCAATGTTTTGTATGCAACATCAATAATATAATTGAACATATCATTTTTACTTTCAAACTGTTTATTTTCTTTTAGATAAGTTTCTATTTTAGCCAACTTTATTTCTGTATCTAAAGATGCTCTGAAAGTAATTGATTTCTTTGAATTTGCCATTAGAAAACACCTCCTTTCTATAAGCAAAATATATGTAAACATTCATGTAAACACACCACAAGTGTGCAAATGTTTACATATATTTTAAAAATAAAACGTAGCGTTGCTACGTTGTTCACGAGAAAACACGGTGTAAATGTTTACACCTTAAAAGTGTGAAACACTTGTGTTTTCTCCTTATCCTGCTTTCAAAAAAATGACATTTTTGGTGCAAGCAAAAAGTGCAAACATTGTCCATTTTTTTGAAGGTTCGTAGACATGTCCGAAGACCTGTTCGTAGACGGTATGATCATATGTAAATTATTACTCTTTTACCTCCCTTCGTATCAATAAAAAAAGACAACCGAATACTCTCCGTTTGCCTTTCTTTTTAAAATTCTATACTATCATTTTATCACGTCTATTTTGGAAAACAATTGACTTTTTTGTGCAATTTATTGAATTATTTTTAGAGCTTTAATTTGTAATAATCTTCTTTTGATTTGTAATAATCTACAAACATTAATTCATTATTTCCTATCAATTCATAAATCATTTTTTCTTCTTTATTCAAATAATATTTTCCATTAAAACTGTTATACTCTTGAAAATAATCTTCACTATAAACACTGTCACCATTCTCCAATCTATCCAAAGTATCAATAAATAAATCAAAATAATCTTTATCAACCACTTCATCATTGATTACAAAATCATTGTTTTCTTCATCAAAATATTTCAAATCATTATCAAAGATTTGAGGTTTTTTATTAATATTTAAAAACTTTTTTGAAACATGATTTAAATTAGAAAAATAATAATTTCCATCTTGAAACCAATTTCCTAATTTAATAATTTCTCCTTTTTTATTTAAGAAAACTAATCGGCTACCATCAATTAATCTTTCAATCATTGATTGAAAAATTAAATTTTTATAAAATTTTTTGTCCAAAGAATTGAGTTCAAACAAATCATTTTTTATAAACAATTGTGTATCATTTAAAATTTTATCTTTTCCATTATAACTTCTAATAATGCCATTATGTGCTATGCCAAGTTCAGTTGTAATAAATGATTTTCTTAAATCCAAATTGTCGTTTGAGATTGGATATGGATGACAATTTCCTTTATCTTTCAACCCACTAGTTGCAATTCTAAAATGAATTACCAATCCTTTTTCTTTTAAATTATAAAACTCATTTGCAGTTTGTAATCTTAAATAAAATTCTTCAAATGTCATAAAACCTTTCATTATAACTACTTCATCGCAATCATTAAACATAAAACCTGCTCCATCAGGATTTTTTCTCCAGCAACTTTCTAAAACGTCTTTTTTTGGTAATTCTATTCCTTTTTTCTTAACTAATATTACACACATTTTAATCACTCCTTGCATATTTTTTATACTTTACATTTTCTATAAAGAGACAAAGAGTGAAGAAATCAAAGTGGAGATGCTACGCATACTACTTTGATTTCTGTAACGATTTTGTCTACTGTTCGTAGACATTTGCTTTTAAAAAAAGCAACAAAAGCCACCCAAAAAATTTTGCTTTCTTCAAAATTTTTTGGGGCTAATAGAAGTCATTTGTGCTAATCTTCGGCTAACGATTTTCCAAATACAAGACTTGTTGGTCTTAAATTATCTTTACTTGATAATAAAATTGTTTTACTTACTTCATTAATATTTATTCTTCTTTTTTCGGTATTTTGTTCTTCAATATATTTATTCATCATATGAATAGTTTCCCAGTTATTTTTATACATAATTAGCTTTTTTAATGTAACCAATCCTTGCAAATTTCTAGCAATGTTAACAATGTTATACATTAAATGTATTCTTGTATTGAAACTTTCCCACATCAAAGTTCCTCGACATAATCTAATTTCTACAGTTTTTGCATTTGTAGTATTAACTACTCGATATCTTTCATTGTGTCTCCCACCACATTTACTTTTATGTTTTGCTATCCTTTTTATTTCTTTTATTTCAGTTCCGTTTGCAGTTTCAAAAGAACACCATTGATTAACACTTGATTGATTTCTTCCACTAATTTTAATCAGTTCATCTTTATATACTTCCATGATTGATACTATATTTGAAATTGTTTCATTTGCTCTTTCATGATCTAAATTGTTAGCTTTTCTTATATTTCCAACCTTGTTTTTTAGTGTTTCAAATTCTTTAGAATTATATCCCAAAGCTTTTCTATTGAAATGAATATGCAATCCACATTTATTTCCTTTTGTAGAAACATAATTCATTTCATCTAACATACTTAATAGTTTTTTAAACAAATCAATGTGTGCCATATAATAATTCATTGTCATTGGTTGTGATATAATTTCTACTCCTCGACCAATAGAACTGTCTCTTTCATAAACAAACAAATTGCCAAATTCTTCTCCTAATTTACACGCAACTTGTTCAGGACTTAATTGATTTTCTATATAATTTGAAGTATCTTCTCTAGCTTCTAATTCAAATCCAAACAAAATATTATCTCTTTCATTTTCATCTTCCATAAAATGATTTTCCCAATTATTAAATCCATGGTAACCTAACAAACTCATTTTCTTTATCTCCTTTTCTTAATTAACTTTACACTTTCTAAAAGCACTATTGGATGAAAAAGAACAAGGTGGAGACGTGGAACGTACTACCTTGTTATTGATCAGACAATAGTGAATGTTCGGAGACATTAGAGATTTAACCCAAAACAAAAAGATGGAACAAGTTCCACCTGTTTTTCAAATTTTAAAATCAATGCTTTAAATCTTCTTCGTATAAGAATAAATATTTTGTTTTAGCCTTATATGATAATTTTTCTTTTTCCTTTCTTAATTCTTTTTCCATTTCTTTAATGTTATTCTTATATCTTTTAATTGTTTTTTTGACCGTGCTACTGCTTATATCTTGTCCACATAATGGACACTTATCATTACTAATGGATTTCCTATTAAGTCTTGAACCGCATCTAGGGCATCCAACAAATTTAGATTTATGATTTCGACATCCTTTCGTTCTCTTAATGTATTTTTCTAAATTATTTTCTTCATTATAAATATTCAAATAAATTGTATTTACTTTTATAGTCCAAATATCCCTATCCCCAACATCTTTATATGGAATTAGTAAACTGTTTTTACCTTTCCAATCTAAACTATCCGCTAATTCTTCTGCTTCTTCAAGACTTTTACATACGGTTTCTATTGAAATGATTGGTAATATATCATTTCCTAAATCAGGATACTCTTCAATATTTCCATACCTTTTTATTTCTTCTTTGATTTCACTTTTAGCATAACTTAATTCACTTTTGCTATCTAAATAATACATACCGCTTATCATTTGTACATTTCCCCAACTCATTTTTATGTCTCCTTTTCTTAATTAAACTTTACACTTTCTAAAAGCACTAGTAGATGTGAAACAGCAAGGTGGAGACGGTACGTACTACCTTGCTGTTGATCAGATACTAGTGAATGTTCGGAGACATTGGATCTAAAATAGAAAGATGGAATTTGTTCCATCTCTATATTAGTTTTGATAATTGATTACTACATTTAAATCATTTATTAAACTATTGACTAATTCATCTATATCCTCACATTCGCCACTTTGTTCAAGTAACTCTTTTGTTTTTTTCAATGCTCTTAAGTTAGTTTTCAATCTCTTAAAAATATCATTTCTCGTAATATTTATTGTTGTATTTTGTTGTGAAGATGTATTGTTATTTTGTTCAACTTTAGTAATGACTTTTGCAACACCTCTTCCACTCATACCAATCTTACTTCCTATCCAGTCTCTTTTTGTTCCGCTTGGTCTTTCTTCCAAACTATTATAAATTTCTTCCCATAGTTTAATTTCATGATATCTAACTTCCATACTCTTTTTACGTTGAACATTATTAGACATTATCAATGCCTTTTCTTCATTTTCATTTTGTGGTTTTTCAACAATAGATAAATTAATATATCCATCTCCTTTACCCTCTTCTAAAAGTTTAGATATAGCTAAATAACGTGTATGTCCACCTAGTAGAGTATAACGACAACCATCAATATCGCCATTTTCATCAAAATCATCAAGGTATGCAATCGCATTTTCCATTTGTCCATTTTCCAAAATAGATTCTTTCAAACTGTTGATAACATCATCTTGATATTCATAGAAATTGAGCTTGTTCATTCTTACTTCTTGAATATTAACTCTTTGTACTGTTCCTAAATCCCTACTCATTGATTCAAATAAACTCATAATTATTATCTCCTTTTTTTGATTTAAACTTTACACTTTCTAAAAGCACTATTGGATGTGAAAGAACAAGGTGGAGACAGGTACCGTACTACCTTGTTATTGATCAGACAATAGTGAATGTTCGGAGACATTAGAGATTTAACCCAAAACAAAAAGATGGAACAAGTTCCATCCTATTTCTCATGTTTTGAAATTATTTTTTCATTTTCCATCTTCATAATATTTAATTTTTTTATTTTTTTATTATTCATTAATCCTATCTCGCTTGCTAATGAAAGCATCCCATCAATTCGATCTATTGTTGCATATTCACTAACAGTATCAATTTTTTTTACTTCTTTTAAGGTTATTTGTTGACTTTCTAATTCTTCTTTTATATATTTGTAAGCTCTTTTACTTCTCTTCATTTTCTTATCTCCTTGGTTTATATTGTAACCATTAATACAACTATCCACAATATTCTTCAAACACTAATAAATATTTTGTTTTAGCTTTGTTCGAGCATTTTTCTTTTTCAATACGTAATTCTTTTGTGATTTTTTTGATGTTATCTTTATATCTATTGATTGTATTTTTAGTAGTTTCACTTCTTAAATCTTCTCTACATACGGGGCACCTACAATTATAAATATATTCTTTATTGATTTTTGAACCACATTGAGGACATCCAATGTATTTAGATTTATAATTCTTACAATCAGTCTTTTTAACATATTCATTTAACTTTGTTTCTTCTTTTTTTATCCTTTCATGTAGATTTTGCATTTTCTTTGTTTCCTTAATGCTATCTAAATCTTTGAAAGGAATTAAAAGATTGTATTCTCTTTCCCAATTTAAACTATCCGCTAATTCTTTTGCATCTTCATAGCTTTTACAAATCATTTTTCTTTGAACGATAGGCAACAAATTTTCACCTAAATTTGGAAACTCTTCAGTATCCCCATTATTTCTTACATCTCTTCTTATTACTCGTCTAGCTCGATTTAATTCTCTTTCAGTATTGTCACTGATGACAATTTCTCCATTAATCCAACTCATTTTTATGTCTCCTTTTCTTAATTAAACTTTACACTTTCTAAAAGCACTAGTAGATGTGAAACTGCAAGGTGGAGACGATACGTACTACCTTGCTGTTGATCAGATACTAGTGAATGTTCGGAGACATTGAAAATAAAAAAAATGACACAACTGTCATTTTTTTGTCATTATTGTTTGTAAACACTTCTTCTATGTCCAACACTTAAAGCTAAAATAACTAACTCCTCATCTTGAATATCGCACAATAAACGATAATCTCCAATTCTATATCGCCATTGTCCACTTCTATTTGCAGTTAATCCTTTACCATGAGCACGAGGGTCTTTACAATTTTGTAGATTTTTTATAATCCAACCTTGGATAATCTTTTGAGTATAATGGTCAAGTTTTTTAAATTCTTTATCAAATCTTTTAGTTGTTAAAACTTTATACATTATAAGTCAAGTTCCTTCCATAGCTCATCTATAGGTCTACTTTGTTTACCGCTTTTAACGTAATCATTGTATGCATCATTAGCAACTTCGATATCATATTCATCTTCTATTTTTTCAATAAGTGCTCTTTTTAGTGCTTCACTTAAACTTACACCATGAATTTTTGCATAACTCTTAAATAATTGTTCTTCTTCATTGCTTAATCTAATTGAATAACTCATACAATCCCTTCTTTCTTTAGTACATTGTACTACACCAATAATTATACGTCAATTTTGACCATTTATACTCTTAAAGAAATTAAAGTTTTCTTTTTTGTAGTGAAAATAGTTTAATATTATAATCCGCTAAATCATAATACGATTCTCTCAATGGTTCTATAATATTTTCTCCAGCATTGTTGCTATATGCTTTATCCCATTTTTCTTTTATCATAGATAATCTTCTTACTACAATTCCTTTTGTTAAATTTAACTTGTTCAATTCCAATGTTCTCATAATCATTTACTCCTTTTATAATGTTTAGAAGCTTTTCCCTCGCCTCACTTTCTAAAAGCACTGTCGAATGTGAAAGAACAAGGTGGAGACTTGTACTACCTTGTTCTTGATCATACGATAGTGAATGTTCGGAGACATTGGTTCTAAAATAAAAAAGATGGAACAAGTTCCATCTTCACAATAATATCGTAATTATATTAATTATTATCTTTGAGAAGTTATCCTTTTATAAGCTTCCTTATACACTTGTTCATCTTTTCTAGCTCCAATAACTATAATTGTCATTTTACCATCTAATTCAACTAGCTCATAAACAATTCTAATTCCTGATTTTTTCAAAACGACTTTATATAATCCTGTTAAGTCCATATTATTTTTATTGCCTAAAGGCTTACCATAACCATTTTTAAAAATAGACACAGGATTCTTTTTTACTTTTTTTATTGCTTGTAATACTTGTTTTCGCAAAGAACCATCTAATTCCTTTAAGTCTTTACGAGAATCGTCAGTCCATTCTACTTCCCATTCCATATTATTCAAACTCAATTTCTTCTTCGTTTAAGTCGTCTTCGCTAATACCAAATTCTTCCATAATTTGTTTTTGCGAATATCTTTTTCCATTATCTTGAGCAATTCTTTCTTGAGCCATTTCATAAAGTTTAGCATCTTCAATTTTTTCAATAAGGTTTAAATAATCTTCTGGAGATATCAATATACATTCTGGCACATTGTTCTTTATAACAATTTTTGTACCATTCTTTTTTACATCATCAAATATCTTTCCTGCTAGTCCTTTATTAAATAATGATATTGAAACTGTACTTTTTAAAAGATTCGCTATATTTCTAATTTCCATAGTATCACCATCCTTACAAATATTATATTATTCAATTAATAAAACATCAATAAATTTATTGATATATTTATTGATATATTTATCAATACTCAATAATATTCTTATAATAATAATCTTAACAATATTACTGCTCAATAAACATGATAATTAAAAAACTTAAAAAAATTCTTTTTCCTCCTTTCAACTTTCTAAAAGCACCAGGAGTGATAAAAAACAAGGTGGAGACTTTGTACTACCTTGTTTTTTTCTAACGATCTGGTGAATGTTCGTAGACATTGTGCAATAAAAAAAGAATGATAAATTTCATTCTCAATTAAAGATTATTTAGCATATGTAATAGAGCTGTATTTTTAACAAGACTTTTTTGTTGTTCACTTTTCAACATGCAATCATCTTTCATTATTACATTCATACATTTATTAAGAAACTCGTATTCGTCATCATTAATGACTTCTACCATCTTTGCACATTCAACAAAACCTAATAATAGAAGACTTTCTTCATTATCAAAATTATCCAGGCATTTAATGAACTGTCTATCTATATAACTATAAACCTGTGATTTCTTACTATCCATTTTTTACCTCCATTATGTAATATTCAAATCCAATGTCTTTGTTTTATGTACCTATTACTTACATCAAATTTATTTTTGATTTATTATCTTCATATTATCACAATCTTTTAAATAATTATATTATTAGTTTAAACAATCATCAACAAACTTATCAATTTATTTATACATGTTTGTAAGCTAATAGAAATAATAAGATGGAACAAGTTCCATCTTATTAAGCATCCACTAACATTTGTGAAGTAAACAAAGCAACTAATTCCTCTACTTTTGGAGAAACATTCCTTACTAAATTCATTATCATTTCTTTTTCATCATCATATTCTTCAATAGGACATTTATATTCGCATTCCATTTCAAAAATCACATTGTTTCCTTCTTTACAAGAAGTTTGAAACCATAGCATTACTTTATCATCTTTAATATGATAACTTACACTCATTATACAATTTACATGTTCAATATTTGTTATCTTTTTTTCAGTTGAATTTAATTTTACATTTAACAAAGTTGTATTATTACTATTTATCATCTTCTTCATCTCCTTTAAAAAAGCATATCCAATATACCATTGACAAATAAAACAACAATTTTCGAAGCAATCAAACTACAACCCATGAGAGTTAAAAGTCCTTTACTACTTAAATTTTCAAATTTTAAATTTTCCATTATATTATCCTCCATATTTTTCTAAGGCTTTTCCCTTGCCTCACTTTCTAAAAGCACTATTGGATGTGAGATAACAAGGTGGAGACGTGAAACGTACTACCTTGTTATTGATCAGACAATAGTGAATGTTCGCAGACATTTCAAAATTTAGTAGATAATACTAATTATCTACTAAATCTTCCATATTCGTTATGATATTTGCACCTTCCTTTATTAGTTTGTTATTTCCTTTAAATTTACTGTCATAAGCTGCTGGAAAAACATAAACGTCTTTATATGCTTCCAACGCATATGATACTGAAACCATAGATTCACTTTTTATTCCACTTTGAGCAACAATTACTTTGCTACTCAATCCTGTACTTAATCTCCTGCTAAACATACTGCTTTTTTTTGTTTTCTTTTTTTTACCAGGATATTCACTTATAACTAATCCATTTTGTTGAATTGAATCTATTAGTGTTTGATTAGTTTCACATCCAATACCATCGTTTAATACAACAATAACCTCTTTGTTGTTTTCTTGGATTGTATCTACCACTACCTTTTCAATTCCCTGATTATTTTCTTCAATTAAAGTAACATCATTCTCAATTAATGTTTTCACTACTGACTGTGTTATCTTCTTTCCATATTCATCATTTTTCTTTGTTCCTACTATATTAACCAAATCATTATTTAACAGTTCAAGGTTTCCTTTATAAAATAATACAAATGGTGGACATTTAATGTCTTGTAATGCATATGGATAATCCTCCGAAATAATTGTAGTATAACAGCATTCAACACTCTTTAATGCCTTTTTTCTCTCTTCTTTCGTTACTATTTCTTTTTTTTGCAAAGCTTCTAAAATTTTCATGAAATCTCCTTGATACTTCAATGAAAAATATACCAGTATTTCTTCCATTTTCTTTTCCTCCAAAGTTTTTAGTTTCTTAAGGCTTTTCCCTCGCCTCACCTTCTAAAAGCACCAGGAGTGATAAAAACAAGGTGGAGACTTTGTACTACCTTGTTTTTTTCTAACGATCTGGTGAATGTTCG
>CAVESC010000004.1:0-54334 GCA_963618275.1 Bacteroidaceae bacterium | reverse complement strand
ATTTAATTTGATTATATTTGTATAATTAACTACTAATTAAAGTGCCGTTCAACACATAGTTTTTCGACTTTGAATGAGGTGAAAATATTGTATAAATACTTCTCTCAAATGAAATCAAGAAACAAATAATTTGAATATATAGAAATAAAAAAAGCACCGATAAAAAAACCTAGATAAATTAGGAAATATCGGTGTTTTTAATTTGCCGTATTTTTACTTATCAACATATGAAATATAGATTTAATATGAAACTTAAAGAAGAAATAAAAGTATTAAATACGTGATTTTCTAACAGAATATATTATTCATTTTTATAAACATGTCCACCGAGTTCTAAATATTTAACTTTAGCAGTAGTATTATCTGCTTGAACTATTTTAATAGTGAAATTATTTCTTAGCATTGCACCAAAAGAATTTTGTGAATCTACATAGGACTTTACTACTATAATTTCGTCGTTTTCAGCATATATCGTCCAACCATCATAAGGATTTAAGAATGTTCCTGGATACTCTGCACTAGAAGGTGATTTTAAAATTGTATTTATGCATTGTTTAGCGTATTCAATAGAATTATCTTTTCCAAAAATATCTAAAAATGTTTTTTTAGATGATTCGTTAGAGTTATTAGAATGTGTAGATACAGTATTATTATTTAAATATAATTGATTATAAACAGATTGCAATTGTGCTGACCAATTATCATTTTTTTCAGATAATAAGCCAATATCATATTGATTAACAAGTTTTTTAACAGATTTATAATTTTTTTTATTCCAACCAATTTTATTATTAGTTTCAAATAAAGAGTCTATTTTATTGGCAGTATCATAATATTTTTGGTAAACGTCTTCAGAAAGGTCTGTTATGAATTCAGCACCGATGGAATTTATTTGACTTTCAGCATCTATATAATCAGCAGAAGAAATTTTGCTTTTAACATTATATTTATAATTATCTAAACATTCAAAAAAAGCATCTTTATATTTTTTTGCAGTGTCTTCTCCAACGGAATAAGAAACTCTTAGCATAATATTCCCTTTAATATAAATGTATTGCTTTAAATTATTACATAATTTTTTTTCATTATTACCTAGTATTTGAGGGCCAAATGTTGTGTCAACTGTATCATTACTTACCTCAAATAACTTCTTTTGTAATTTTAAGTACGCAATATCATCAAATACTTCAATGGTAGCTCCTATGTTAGGATGTGTATCAGCTAAAGAGGTATAATCAACATTTTCATCATGCCAATATACTTTTGATTTCCACAATGAATCAGTTTCTTCTACATTAGAGCATTTATCACTAGATGAATCTGGCATAGATTTAGATTTTAACATTGCATCAAAAACTTCTTCTGCATTATTCACCTTTGTAAGTTTGATGTTAGAGTTTGTACACCCTAATAGCCCAATAAAAAATATAAGACAATAGAATATTTTTAATATTTTTTTCATTTTTTTACCATTTTTTACCTTTCATATAGCAATTTTTATAGAATCAATCATTTTAATCATTATTCTTTATTATAAGTATAACAAACTCTTTTGTAGAGGTATACATTATAATCGGATACTTTTGATATTAATTATGTGATAGAATAAAAAGAGATTAAAATTTATGAAACAGGTTTTGTAGCTCGGAGTTAATATATAAATATAATAATTTTTATTTGTTATTATATATATATGGATGATCAGCTTCAAAAAGGTTTATAAAGATGTAAAATAAAAAATAACTGCTATTAATGATAAGAAAATAGAAATGAGGGAATATAATGGGAAATTTTGATATTTTTAAAATAGTAAATGATGGTATTAAAGAAATTGCTAAGAACGAAGTAGTTAAAGGTGTTAGCAAAGCTGTATCTGATGGAATAGATGCAACTGTTGATGTTACTCAATCATCAACAAAAAAAGTAGTTTCAGCTATTGAAGAAGATCCAGCAAATACAATAGGGAAAGGATTGATTGGTGCAGCGATTGGAGTATGTGCAGTTGCTGCAGCTCCTTTTACTGGAGGTGGTTCAGTATTAGCTGGAACAACTTTAGCTGGTGCATTGGGTTCAGGTGCGGCAATTGCTGGTGCAACGGTTGCCGCTGCTGCAGGAGCAACAGGAGGAATTATGGCTCAAGCAGATGAGAGTGAAAGAAAAAATAAGCAAATAAAGAAGGCAAAAAAAGCTGCATTTAAAGATGGTGTTAATGAAGGAATACATTTATCTGCTGAATCTTTAAAAAATATGGCCGCATTTAGTTTAGCTTTAACGGCATTAGCTTATTATTTTGCAAGATGTGATGGAAGTATTGATGAAAATGAAATGTTAGAACTAGATTTTTATTTAAATTCATTAAAAATGCACAAGGATATGCCAGAACCTATAAAAAAAGAATTAGCTAAGATAGAGAAAAATAAAGTATTATCTTTTAGTGATGTTAAACGTTATTTGGATGATATTAGTGTTGATACTTTAAAAGAATTGCAAGAAGTAATTGATAATATTATTAATGCTGATGGAGTTATTACAGCAGAGGAAGAAAAAGCAAAAAAGGAATTTATAGGTTATCTAAGTACAAGGGAAAAGTGATAATATGAGCAAGGCACAACAATTAAAAAAACAAAGAGAAAATTACAAAATAAATAGCAAAAAAGATCACTTTACTATTGAATTAGAAACACCGAGAATATCTTGGGAAAAAATTATAGATGATAAAGCAATTAATAAATCCTTAAAAGAATATGATAAAAATATAGAGAATGTTGAAGAAATTTTTAGAGATAAAACACAATTGCAAGGATACGATATTGGATTTTTAATGTTTGCTACTATGTTACAAGCAATTAGAATATATTTTTTAAATCCAATAATCAGTAAAAAAGTAAATGAACTGACTGAAATTGAAAAAGCAAATATTTTAGGTGGAAGAGAAGAAAAAATTCATAATATTCAAGATAAATTATTTAAAGCAGATGATGCAAGAAAAAGAATAGAAGATAATAATTTTAAACAAAATGAATATTATGCATCATTAGATGAAATATTAGCAATTAGAGGTGTTCCATATGATGCAACTAATTATGCAAGTGATGAGTTAAGAAAACAAAAATTATTTAAAGGTGCAAATCATCGATTTTCAACATTAGGACATGATCCTTTATTAGGATTAATTTTTGGAACATCTAATATACTTACTAATACAATTACATTAAATAACCAATTACTATTTAATACGTATCATGTTAAATATACAAATTTAAAACAGCCTAAAATACATGGTAATGCTGATTCTTTAACAATGTTTTATTCTGTTTATTCACGTTTTCAAGAGAAGGACTATCTTTCTATTAGTGCAGCTATTATTAAACAATTATTGCATTTGGCAACGGACATGTATACACCTTGTGGGATACAATTGCCAGGGGCATCACTTTGTTTAGATAGGGCTTCAGTAGAAAAATTAACGAATTCAATTAGTACAGGGGATGTATTAAAGTTTTCTGCAAATTCAGGAATAAGTGCAGCAATTTCTGTTTTTATAAATTATTTAATATCGGCGATACATACAAGTTATTTATTATTTGAAAGTAATGATTCAAATGATAGCGAATTAAATAAAGTTCGTACGAAGAAAATTTTAATGTATTCGAATATGATTGCGTCAACAAGTAATGTTATCTACGCAGGATTTACTAAAAACATAAATAACATTGATTTTGGTGGAGCAATGGTAACGTGTTATCAGCTTTTTAATACGAGTAAATTTATTGATGAAATTAAATATGAATTCATTAATACAAAATTAAATGAGATATATGAAGAAAAGAATCATAAGATAGCTAAATATTATATTGATTCAGTAAAAAATATAAACAAATAGATGTAAAGAAAATAAGTAAATAGTGAAATAATGTGCTATACTCTATTTGTAAGTTGGAAAGCAAAATGCATCAAACGAAAAGGTAAGGATTGTCGGCTCCTTACCTTTTCTAACGATTATAGCAGGCTAACATTATTAAAGAAGTTGACGGTGCTAATAAGCGCTATATAATTATTTTTGAATATGAGGAGGATGTAAATGGACTATTATAAACGTGCAAAGGAATTGAAAGAAGATACTATTGAAATACGAAGATATCTTCATAAAAATGCAGAAGTAGGATTAGATTTACCAAATACTGTTGAATATGTTATGAAACAATTAAAAGAATATGGAATTCAATCACAACTATGTGGACATGGAGTAACTGCAACGATTGGTAAGGGAAAACCGGTTATTTTATTGAGGGCAGATATGGATGCATTACCAATTAATGAGTTAAGTGGAGAAGAGTTTGCTTGTACTTCAGGAAACATGCATGCTTGTGGGCATGATATCCATACAGCCATGTTATTAACGGCAGCAAGAATGTTAAAAGAAGATGAAGATCATTTACATGGAACAGTAAAATTGATGTTTCAAAGTGCTGAAGAAATATTTAAAGGGGCCAATGATATGATTGAACATGGAATCTTAGACAATCCAAAACCAGATGCAGCCATGGCTTATCATATGATGATAGGGAAAAATCAAGTTGGTACTTATATGTATAATGCAGGTGGAATTATGATGAACTCTGTTGATGAATTTAAAATAACCATTCATGGAAAAGGAACACATGGAGCATATCCTCATCAAGGAATAGATCCTATAAATATTGGAGTACATATTCATCTTGCTTTACAAGAACTTATTGCAAGAGAAGCAAATCCTCAAGATATATGCACACTTACAATAGGTAAGTTTAATGCTGGTAGTGCAGCGAATATCATACCTGAAAGTGCTATTTTACAAGGAACACTTCGTACAAATAATGTTTCTACAAGAGAAAATTTATTAAGTCGTATGAAGGAAGTATGTTATAAAATTGCAGATACTTATCGTGGAACAGTTGAAATTGAAATGACTTCAACAGTACCACCGCTTATGTGTGATTCACAGTTAACTTTAGAAATGGCAGAATATATGTCACAAATAGGAATTGAAGGGTTAAAAGGAATACCTAATAGTACAGCTACTGCATCAGAAGATTTTGCTATTATTGCTGAAAAAATACCGACAACTTATATGCTTTTAACTGCTGGATTTATGGATGAACGTGGTGATTATCCTTTACATCATCCTAAAGCACAGTTTGATGAAAATGTATGTGTAATTGGTGCGGCATGTTTTGCATATTGTGCAAGTCATTGGCTTGAAAATCATAGATAAGAGAAAGTTAATAGGAATAAATTCATCTAATAATGTAACCATTGAAATTACATCAACTGTTTGATATGATTACAACAAAGAGAGGTGTTAACAATGCAAATTTCTAGTAGATTTACGATGGCAATTCATATGTTTGCTTGTATAGATACATTTTCAAACCAAAAGATGACAAGTGATTTTATGGCAGAAAGTATTGGGACAAACCCAGTTATTATACGTAAAATATTACAACAATTAAAAGCAGCTGGACTAGTTGAAGTTGCAAGGGGAACAGGTGGTGTCAAGGTAACTAAACCACTTGATCAGATTACATTTCTTGATGTGTATAGGGCAGTAGAATGTGCACCTGAAGAAGAATTATTTCATTTTCATGAAAATCCTAATCCAAAGTGTCCAGTAGGAAAGAATATTCATGGCATTCTTGATAAGAGATTATTAGAAGTACAAAGTGCAATGGAAGAAAAATTATCTAAAATGACTTTAGAAGATGTGAAAAAAGATATGGCACATTATATAGAAAAAGAATAATGGTAAAGGCTTCAGATTAGATTCTGAAGTTTTTTATTTATTTTTGATGTAACCATTGACATTACAACGAATGAATGCTATATTTTGTTTGTAATGTAACTACAGAAGTTACAACAAATTGAAGGAGGCAATCATATGAAAAGAGTAGTAGAATTTTTACAAAAAAATCCAGTTCAATATTTAGCAACAGTAGGACGTGATGGAAAGGCTAAATGTCGTCCATTTATGTTTTGTTTTGAACAAGATGGAAAACTTTGGTTTTGTACCAATAATACAAAAGATGTCTATAAGGATATTCTAGCAAATCCTGAAATTGAAGTTTCTGTTTCTTCTCCAGAATATGCATGGATTAGACTTCATGGAAAAGCAGTGTTTGAAAATAATATGTCTGTAAAAGAAGGATGTATGAATAATCCAATTGTAAAAGGACAATACCAAACAGCAGATAATCCTATTTTTGAAGTGTTCTATCTTGAAGATCCTCATGGAGTAATTGCTGATTTTTCAGGAAATCCACCTTATGAATTCTAAATAAAAGAAGATATGATAAAATAGCTTCCACAGAAAATTTCATTCTGTGGACTATTTTAAATAGAAACATATTTTCAAAAAGGAGATTTATGATTGATAGTACAACATTTAGTAGAAAAAGAAGAAATTTTGTTTCAACAAGAATAATTACTATAACAGCATTATTAGCTTCAATATCCTATATATTAGCTTTTATTGAATTTCCAGTACCATTAAGTCCTTCTTTTGCAAGAATGGATTTATCAGATATACCTGCACTTATTGGAGCTTTTGCACTTGGACCAGTTACAGGCGTTATCATAGAATTGATAAAAAATGTATTACAGCTATTATCAACTTCTACAGCTGGTGTTGGAGAACTTGCTAATTTTTTAATAGGTGCCTCTTATGTTTGGATTGCTGGTTTTATATACAAATATAAAAGAACAAAAAAAGGAGCGATAAGTGCCTATGTTATTTCAAGTATCGTTATGGGAGTTGTGGCAATGATTGTAAACTATTTTATTCTTCTTCCTTTATTTGAAACATTTATGCCCCTTGATCAATTAATTGCATCATTTAGTGAGTTTTTACCATTTATTCAAACAAAACTAGATGTTGTTTTATATAATGTATTACCATTTAATGTAATAAAAGGGCTAGTCGTTGGCTTAGTTACAATGGTGGTCTATAAAAAACTTACACCTGTATTGAAAGGAGAAACTTCAAGATGACAAAAATGGAATATCTTAAATTTCTTGTAGAAGAAATTCATTCTACTACAGTTGCTACAATAGGCGCAGATGGACATCCTCAGACAAGAATTATTGACATGATGTATTATGATGAAGAGGGTGTGTATTTTCTTACAGCAAAAGGAAAAGCATTTTATGATCAATTAATGGAACAACAGTATGTAGCAATATCAGCAACAAAAGAAAAGATGTCGATATCTCTTAGAGGAAAAATAAAGAATATTGGAAAAAAGAATCTTGATATTATGTTTGATAGAAATCCTTATATGAAAAAAATTTATCCAGGAGATACAAGAGATGCAATTGAAGTATTCCAATTATATGAAGCACAAGGAGAATACTTTGATATCAGTAATCCGTCAAATATCGTTAGAGATACAATAATAATTGGAAAAGCAGATATTGTACAAACAGGATATTTTGTAGGAAAAGGATGTATAGGATGTAAGTTATGTTATTCTGTATGCCCACAAAAATGTATTGATACTTCTTTATCTCCAGTTGTCATTAATCAAAATCATTGTCTTCATTGTGGAAGATGTGCAAAAATCTGTCCTAAGCAATGTATTGAAAAAAGATAAAGTTATTAATGTATTATTTTTATTTATCAAATGTGATATGTAAGAATATCCTAAACAACATCCGTAATAGAATTATAGTAGCATAACTTGTAACTATGCTAGTTTATGGTTATCTTCTTGGGAAGAATACTAATGTACAGTTTAATTTAGAAAATAGTTTATTAAAAAATATCTAAATATTTTAAGAATCAATGTAAAAAAATAAGCAAGTATTTTGATAAAGATATTTTGGAAAGCATATGACATGAAAAGCTTTGGTGTACAACAAATGGATTTCAGAAGATGGTCAAATGTTATTAATTAAATAAGAAGGCTTTGAAAATAGGAAAATTATATATATGACGAAAGAAAATGTAGAAAATTTGTAGAATAATGATAAAATTTCGAAGATGAAAGGAATGTTAAAATAGTTTTAAGAATGTACAGAAAATATACAATAACTTGTATACTGTATGTATAGTATGGTATACTTTATTTGTAAATCAAAGAACAATTATATTAAAATGGAAAAGGTAAGAATTAAGGTATTCTTACCTTTTCTAACATTTTATTAATTTAGAGTAATAATTTAATTTTTTGTTTAATGTAATATTTAATAAGAAAATATTTTATTAAAAATATGAATGATTTTACTTGAATGTACTATACACAAAGTCGCAAGATAAGTCGCAAGATAAGTCGCAAGATAAGTCATAAGAACAATTGAAAGGTGTGATTTTATGGCAATACCAATTAGTATTAATAAATTGTTGGAAGATAATATAGTAGAGTGGGCAAGAATTGAATTTAAAGAAGGTTGGAATCCTGATACTACGTTAAAAACTATAAGTGCATTTGCTAATGATATTGATAATTGGGGTGGTGGCTATTTAGTAATAGGTGCTAAAGAAGAAAATGGGCAAATATCTCGTCCAGTAAAGGGAATAGAACCCAATCAAATAGATCGTATCCAAAAAGATTTATTACGATATTGTAAATATTTAAAGCCAACATATATACCAGAATTACAACCAGTTAAATATGAAGGTGTAATTTTATTGCTTATTTGGGTGCCAGGTGGTATAGATAGACCTTATGCATGTCCTAAAGTACCAACAAACAAAAAAAGTGAAAAAATATATTATATTAGAAAATTATCTAGCACAATTGAAGCAACCGATTTGGATGTAAAAGAATTAATGTCTTTGGCACATAATGTTCCATTTGATGATAGAGTAAATGTAAGAAGTGAATTGGATGACTTAAAGTATCCAATTATTAGAAATTATTTAGCAACAGTGGGGAGTTCATTATATGATAATTTAAATAATAGAAGCCTCAAGGAATTATCAAAAGATTTAAGAATTGCAGGAGGACCATCTGAATATTTTAAACCTTTAAATGTCGGTTTGCTTTTTTTTAATGATAATCCAGAAAAATTTTTTCCATATACAAGGATTGAAATAGTTAATATTCCCGATTTAACAGGTCAAGGAATGGAAGAAAGAATTTTTTCCGGACCTATTGATCAGCAATTAAGAGATGCGTTACAGTATATAAAAAATAATGTAATTGTAGAAAAAATTTATAAAATTAGTGGGCAAGCTGAAGCCAAAAGAATTTTCAATTATAGTTATGAAGCAATAGAAGAATTTCTATCAAATGCAGTATATCATAGGTCGTATCAAATATATGAACCTATAACTGTAAGAATAGAAAAAGATAAAATAGAAATTACAAGTTTACCTGGACCAGATCGTTCAATAACGGATGAAGATATAAAAAATTATAGAATGAGAAGTAGAAGGTATAGGAATAGGAGAATAGGAGATTTTTTAAAAGAATTACATTTGATAGAAGGTAGAAATACGGGAATTCCGACAGCAATTAATTCCATTAAAAGAAATGGGTCACCCTTACCGCTATTGTTAACAGATGAAGAACGATCTTTCTTCACAGTTGTATTGAATATTCATGAAAAATTTATTAAAAAACAAAAAGAAAGTAAACAAAAAAGAAGAAGTAAAAATGAATTAAAAATAATGATGATAGAATCTTTGAAAATAAAATCAATGTCAGCAAAATCACTATATAATTCTCTTGGATATTCGGGAAGTGTTTCGACTACTTTTAGAAATGCTATTAATGAATTACAAAATGAAGGATTAATTCAATATGAAAAAATAAAAAAAGGGAGTTCCAAAGCTATGCTTGTTTATATTGGAAATAATAGAAAAAAACACGATAAAGAGGAATAGTTACCATAAAATATTATTTAAAATAGGTCATAATTTGTAGAAAAGGTAAGAATCTTAAGAATTTTTACCTTTTTATTATGTGGTTTTAATATACTTTTTTAAATGTAATTCCTATCTTTGTTGAAAATAAAAGATTTTATTCTTCTATATGACATTCTTGCTAATATTGAATATAATATTAGCATGATTGTAAAGTAAAGAAGGTGAAGTGATGAATAAAATTGATGGATATATAGATAATGGTGTTTTAATTGTTAAAAATGTAAAAAACAGTGATGTTTCAAGACAAGCAATTTATGATTATATAAAAATAAATCATATGGAAAAAGTTGGTCCAGGGATGTATATCACACAAGAAACTTTAGAAGATGAATCATATACTTTATCGCTACGTTGTCCTAAAGGGATTATTTCACATGATGATGCTTTATATTATTATGGTTTAGTAGATCGTGAACCACTTGTTCATACAATGACGATTTACACTGGTTATAATCCTTCGTCGTTAACTAATTCAGGATATAAAATTTATACTGTAAAAAAAGATTTATTAGATTTAGGAAAGACAACGGTAGTTAATAATTTTGGACACATAGTACCTATGTATGATTTAGAAAGAACGATATGTGATTTGGTAAGGAGTAGAAGTAATTTTGAAATTCAAGATTTTAATACGGTGCTCAAAACATATGTTAATAAAAAAGATAAAGATTTAAATAGATTGATGGAATATGCTAAAGCTTTTAGAATTGATAAAGTAGTTCGACAATATATGGAGGTACTTTTGTAATATATCTATCGTCAGCACAATTAAAATATATCAACCCTCTTAAAAGCATTTTTAAATCTAACTTGACATGAACTAAGCTTTAGGGTTTACAATGTATGTAGGTTAATTTAGGGAGGATAAAAGGATGGAATATAGTAAAATTGATAAACTAAATGTCAATCCTTCATTATTAGGATTTGGCTGCATGCGTTTTCCTAAAAAGGAAGATGGAACTATTGATGAAGTAGAAGCTGAAAGAATGTTAGATCATGCTATTGAAAGTGGTGTGACTTATATTGATACAGCTTATCCTTATCATGATGGAGAAAGTGAACCATTTGTAGGTAGAGTTTTAAAGAAATATAATAGAGAAGATTTCTATCTTGCAACAAAGTTACCAATGTTTAAAATTAATTCATTGGAACAAGCAAAAGAAATCTTTGAAGAACAAATGAAAAGATTAGATGTTGATTATGTTGATTTCTATTTATTACATGCTTTAAATAAAGATACATGGAAAAAAGTCATTGATTTAAATATCATTCCTTATTGTGAAGAATTAAAGAAACAAGGAAGAATTAAAAACTTTGGTTTCTCATTCCATGATGATTATGAAGTATTTGAAGAAATCATTAATTATCGTGATTGGGATTTCTGTCAAATTCAATTAAATTACATTGATACAGATATCCAAGCAGGAATGAAAGGTTATAAACTTACAGAAGAAAAGAATGTTCCATTAGTTATTATGGAACCAATTAAAGGTGGAGCTTTAGCTAGTCTTTCTGATGATATTGAACAAGTATTTACAGATTACAATCCAAATGTCAGCATTTCAAGTTGGGCTTTACGATTTGTGGCTTCACTTCCAAATGTTAAAGTTGTTTTAAGTGGTATGTCTACTTATGATCAAGTAGAAGATAACCTTGCAACTTTTAAAGACTTTAAACTATTAGATCAAGATGAAGAAAAACTTGTAGAAAAAGTAGCTGGTATGATTAAATCTAAAACTAAAAATGGGTGTACAGGATGTCGCTATTGTATGCCTTGTCCATTTGGTATTGATATTCCAGGTAACTTCAAGTTATGGAATGAATACGGTATGTTAGGTCTTAAAGATACAGCTAAAAGACGTTATACAAATCTAGGGGACGCACAAGCTGAATTCTGCAAGAAGTGTGGTAAATGTGAAAAGCTTTGTCCACAATCTATTAAAATCAGAGAAGATTTACAACGTGTTGTTCAAGATATTAAAAATTTATAAAGTTAAGGTAAGAAAAAATCTTACCTTTTTCTTTTGGCTTTCAGTTATAATAAAAAGAGAAGATTTGGAGGAAATCCTATGGAGTTTAGAATATTATATTATTTTTTAATGGTCGCAAGAGAGGAAAATATTACACGAGCAGCAGAAAAATTACATGTTACACAACCAACATTATCAAGACAAATCATGATGCTTGAAGAAGAAGTCAATGCACAATTATTAATTAGAGGAAAAAGAAAAGTAACACTTACAGATGCTGGAATGCTATTAAAAAGTAGAGCAGAAGAAATCTTAAATATTGTTGAAAAAACAGAGAAAGATCTTGCTAGTAATCTACAACAAATAGAAGGAGAAATCAGTTTTGGAATGGCTGAATGTAAAGCAGCGCATACAATATTCACGGATATTCTACAAGATTATATGCAAGATTACCCTAAAGTAACATTTGATTTCTATACAGGAAATGCTGATTTAATTAAAGAAGAAATTGAAAAAGGAACGATTGATATAGGTATTTTATTAGAACCAGTTGATATTCAAAAGTTTGATTTTGTACGTCTTTTATCTAAAGAAAGATGGGGAATTGTTGTCAGTAATGATCATCCCCTTGCTAGAAAAGATACAGTTTCTGCAAAAGATTTATTAGATATTCCTCTTATTGTAACTAAAAGAGAAGCAATTCAAAACGAAATAACAAATTGGTTTAAAAATAATAATGAAGATCTACATATTGTTGCAACCTATAACCTTATTTCTAATGCGATTTCTTTAGTAGAACATCAAATTGGAAGTGTGATTACGATAGAAGGTTCTTTATATAATCATGATCAACAAAATATAAAGTTCATTCCTTTTGATCCACCTCTAGAAACAGGTGTTGTTTTTACATGGAAAAAACAACGCATGTTTTCACCTGCTTTTTCTAAATTTATAGATAAAATTTATCATAGAATAAACGTATGATAAGCAATTAAAAATAAGTATTTAACATAATAGAATAAATTATCTACAATGTAGTTGTCATCAAGGACAGCTACTTTTTTATAGGAGAAATTTATGACAAAAGAAGAACTATTAAAAAATTATTTTATTGACTCTTCATTTTTTAATCAATGTATAAAGGAACATCTTATTCAAAAAAAAGATAGTTATACTCAAGATGATGTTAAAGAATTATCTCAACTTGTAGATTTAAAAAAAGTTGGTTTTGAAATAAAAGACATGCTTTATTATCAAGAATTATTAAAAGAAGAAAGAACGAAGAAATAGTCAAAATATTTAAAAATCAGCGAAATAAAGTTTTAATAAAGGTTCATGAAGAAGAAAAGAAGTTGAGTATATTAGATTATTATATTTATAAAATGAGGTAAAGAAATGAAAAAAATAATGCGTTTTATTATTTATATTTTTGGTTTATTTATTATTACAATTGGAATTAATTTATCAATTACTTCTCATTTAGGAATTTCTCCTGTTTCATCATTTACACTACCTTTAAGTCAAAGTGTTAGAATGAGTTTAGGAACAGTTACAACAGGCGTTTATATTATATTTGTAATTATTCAGTTTATTTTATTGCAAAAGAATTTTAAAAAGAAAAATATTTTACAAATACCATTTAGTATTTTATTTGGATATTTTGTAGATTTAACGGGTCGTTTTTTAAGTACTATTCAATTACATACCTATATAAGTCAATTTATTGTTTTAGTTTTAAGTATTTTTATATGTGCTATAGGAGCAACGATGTATATAGCAATGGATATTGTTCCTAATGCTCCAGAAGGTTTACAACTTTCTATTTGTGAAAGATTTCATTTACCTTTTTCTAAAGTAAAAATGCTCAGTGATTGTGTATTTGTTGCTATTGGATTATGTATTTCATTTATGTTTTTAAATGGTGTAACAGCTATTAGAGAAGGAACTATTTTATCAGCACTATTTACAGGTAAATTAATAGGATTATTTTCAAAAAGAATGAATCCTGTTTTACAAAAAATAGCTTTTGATAATGCAAATCAAGGAAAAATTATTGAATAAAGGAGAAGCCTATGAAAAGATTAGTAGTTTATTTTAGTTATACAGAACATACAAAACAAATAGTAAAGATGATTAAAGAAAGAATTTCTTGTGATGTTGTAGATTACAACCTATAAAAGAATACTCGAAAGATTATCAAAATGTTGTCGATGAAGAAACAAATAATGATCAAAATAAAATGATTGAAATTAAAAAATTTGATTATAATCTTGATGATTATGATGAAATCATTATTGGAACACCTGTTTGGTGGTATACGATGGTAGCAGCTATTAGAACATTTTTAAAAGAAAATGATTTATCAGGAAAAATCATTAGACCATTTGCGACAAATGCAGGATGGTTAGGACATACATAAAATATCGCAAAGAATAAAAGAAGCACTTAGGACACAATCCCTAAGTGCAAGCGATGTATTGGATATATCCACGTCGTTTCATTTAAGTAGAATATCCCTGTAGATATTATAACATGAGGACCTTGAAAAGTGAAAAAAATATAAAAAAATCGTAGGTACTTTTTGCGCAAAAAAGGACATTGAATATGTCATATCATAAAAGTTGAAGAGATTATAATAAATCACAATGAAAAATGCTTAAAATTTAAAATTTACTCTTCATTGCTGACGCTTACATGATTTGTATTGCCTATAATGAATATTTATTGTAAAATTATATAAAGATTATATATAGGTATAATTTACAAAAAAGTACACATTTGGGTGAAGGGAGAATAAAAAATATGCTGATGACAATAATGGATGACTATAAGAATATCTAAATTTATGGACAAGAAAGGTGGTAAATCATGAAAAAGAAAAATAAGTGCAAATTACTTATATTGTTTATGGCGTTAGTCATGTTGTTCAGCACCGTATCGGTGACGGCATTCGCTGAAGAGGACGGTAACTATGCTCCGGTAGATTTAAATGAGAAAAATGCTGCTGGAGCGGAGCCACTAACTGTGGCTACAGACGCAGATAAAAATGAAGAGACATCCGTGCAGAGCGACAGCAACGCTAAGGTTGAGTCAGTTCAATGGGATATTTCGAAATCCAAAGAGGCTACGAATCTGGATGAGAACTTTGAGTCCAATGTTACGCTGTCCTTACCGGCAGGAGTGTACAAAGGGGATCTGGATGTAGTATTCATTCTGGACGGCTCCACAAGCACTGACGCTGCAAATCTTGCCGAAAGTGCCGCAGGGCTATTGGATGAGCTGGCTCAGTTTAAAAATTTGAATGTTAAGGCCGGCGTGGTGATTTTTGGCGGAAGTGTACCGCTCCTTTACAACGGAGAACTTGTTGCCCTCACTGCTGACAGCTTAGCCTCGCTTAAAAGTGTGCTTACAGATAAATCATATGATAGTGTAGCTGGCCGCAGCGGCAGTAACCTTCAGGCCGGTGTAAAGGCCGGACAACAGCTTTTGAATGCTGACAGCACTGTAGCAGATTCTGATAAGTACTTGATTCTCCTTACAGATGGCGGAGCCCGTATGTGGGTGAACGAAAACGGCGAAGCGATGTCGCAAGGATTTAGGCAGAATAATGCTAAAAGCGTTTCTTGGGGGGCAAATCAGGATTTTGCCAGCCGCTATATAGAAGCTGGGGACAATTCCATGCCTCTTCGCACTTTTGATGAGGTTTGGAATGCCGGCAGTACGGATGCATCGTTTGCAAAGTATGCTATGACACAAACGGAAGCCAAGCAGACCAATGCATGGGAAAATGCCGCCAATTGGGAAACCGTATGCGCGGATAAAGACGGCGCGTACTATACATCGCTTGAGGTATCTACTTATTATGCTGCCACATCTATTATAGACGCCGGCAAGCACGCCCATGTTATTTGGGTGGATTATACTTACCATAGCGGTAGGTATGCGGAATACACAGATTCCTTCAAGTCCTGGCTGAATCAGAATGGGTATATTACCCGTTATGAAAGTAATGGTCAGGGAGGAGATACGATTTTCGCTGATGTAAAGGATCAGCTCATCTACCTTCTGGATGCTGGTTCTTATGTAGTGGACTATATGGGATATGTAGCGAACGACTACAACCTTGACTTTATCAACAAAGCAGAAACTCTTACTCTTACGGTTGGCGACGATGAAAAACCGGTTGTTGATCTGGGTAATAATACTTATGGATTTGGTGAAAAGCTTGAAAATGGCAGTTATGAATATCAACTGACCTATTATCCAGCTGATAGTGGTGAGGAACATTTCAAATGGGATATCAATGTTCCTGTTACAAAGGACAAGCCGGTAAAACTTACTTACAAGGTAGAACTCGTCAATCCGAAGAGTATGCCGGGTATCTATGGTGTGTATGACAAATTCGGAGAACAGAATGACGGTTCGGCAGAACATAGCTTATACACAAATAATAAAGCTACACTGTACCCAGTTGACTCCAACAAACAGGAAGGTGATCCGGAAGACTTCAAAAAGCCTACTGTGTCGTATGAGGTTTCATCGACACCGACATATGAGGAGAAAACAGGAAATCTGACAGTATCCAAGGTTGTTGCAGGAAATGCGGGAGATACCACTAAGGATTTCACATTCACGGTAAAACTTGGAGATGAAAGCATAAACGGAAGCTATGGAGACATGACTTTTGAAAATGGTGTAGCAACATTTACGCTAAAGCATAATGAGAAGAAGACTGCCACAGGACTTCCGGCAGGAATCAGCTACGAAGTAACAGAGAGCGAAGCGAACCAGGACGGTTATACGACAACCGCTACTGGTGCAACTGGTAGCATCGTAAAGGATGAGACCGCAAAAGCTGAGTTTACTAACAAAAAAGATAGAACACAAGTAACATCAACTGATTCGGCACCGCATACCGGTGATGAAAGCAATGTAGTTTTCTATTTAGTTTTGATGATTATTTCATTTTCGGTATTTACGGGTCTTTGTATTTTCAGAAGAAGACGTAGTTCTACAGGTTACCATATATAGAAATAGAGTTTCAAAAAAGAGAAAATCAATTATCAGGTAAATCTGAAAAGATAAACATTATTAACCTGATTTTGACAAAAGCAGGGGGATGAGGCCGCAGAGCAGTTTCATCCCTTTTAGCTAATAAGGAGCTAACTATATAAAATTCGAGTGATTTTATGAAAAAGTTTTTTACTTCATCAATATATGCTTTTCTCTGCCACTTCTTTTGCAGTTATTTTTCTTTACTCTCAACATAGATCTCAAAATAACATCTTTGACATAACTGCCCGGCACCTTTTATGTAGTACTTCCTTTTCTGAATAGGAACAATTTTCTTAATATTTAATCCTTTCCCACAAATCACGCATTTTTCAACTTCTTCTTTGTCTTGAATTTAAATTATTGACTTTAATTTTCTTTTTTTCTTTTTAAAAGTCCTAATAACATACCAGAGAATGAAAGGAGTAAAGCAAATAAACCGGTTTGAGTAGCATCTCCAGTCTTAGGAGATGAAACATTCTTCTTATTGTTATTATTACCTGATGATTGACCAGGATGAGTTGTATTGCCTTTGTTGTCATTATCTTTACTTGGTGTGATAGTGATGTTTTCTTTGACTGTTACTTGAATAGTCTTAGTAGTTGTAGCACCATCATTATCAGTTACTTCATAAGTGACATTGTATGTACCAGATTTAGAAGTATCAACATCATTCTTAACAACTTTGACTTTGGTAGTGATATCTCCATCTTCTTTATCAGTGGCAAATACATCTTTTAATGGGTTGAATTCGTCTCCAATATTGATTACTTTATCTTCAGCCTTGATGGTAGGCGCTGCATTTACTTTAACCATCTTGAATGCCCATTGAGCATATAATGTAACGTCATGTGTTGGAATCTCTATTTCATTTTCGTCAAGATATTTTCCTGTCTTTGCATCGTAACGGTAAGCTTTGCCAGTACCGTCTGCTTTTGTATTCCATCCAGTAAATTCGTATTTATCTCTTTCAAATAACGCACTTGGAAGTTTTACCTTTGAACCAGGAGCTAAAGAACTAGACTTAATCTCTTTGTTATCTCCATAGTTTGCATTGTACGTGATAGAATAAATAGAATGAGCGGCTTTTAATCCATAAGAATCTTTGTCTTTTAATACAATTTGTTTAGAATCATTTTGTATTTGCACAATGTTTCCTGTTTTCTCATTATATTTATTGTCTTTTTCATCAATATACCAGCCATCGATAGTATGTCCACAGCTGCTTGATAACTTTTCACCGATTACAGAATCTTTATAGAAAGATATCTGACTTTCTTTTCCATTTAAGTAAATATCATCACTAGCTGAAGATGAATTGTTGTCATAGACTTTAGATGTTTCATCAACATCAATATATGCACCACCCCAAGCTGCAATACCTGCAGAACCATTGCCACTATTTCCATGAATAGTAGAACCATTCGTTAGATTTACTGCTGTATCAGTACCTGATGCACCAATTCCTACACCATGATATCCATTTACTTTTTTATTTTTCACTTCAACATTATCAAGAGTAAGTCTTGTTCCACTTCCTGCAAAAATGCTTCGTCTATTGCTTTCAACGTTTTGCCCATCTACTGAGCTATTTTTTACATTAACTGTATAAGGTTTATCACCTGTATTCCAAACGGTGAAAACCATATCAGAAGACTTGTTTCCTAAGAATTTACAATTTTCTACTTGAGCAGTTAAATATTTTGCATATTCATTTTTATACTCTTTTTCAGATATGTTTCCTAATAGTTCAAGAGAGTAATCTTCATTTCCTGTAAAGGTGCTATTTTTCAATGACAACTTCGCATTATGAAGCCAAACTACAGTTCCTTGATGATTTTCTTCAAAATGACATCCATCAATATTTAACTCAAAGGTGTTACCGAAGTTAGCTACGGCAGAACCTGCTTCTTCTCTGTTACCTTTGAAAGTGCAGTTGATAATATTGCCTTTGCCGGTACCATAAGCATAACAAATCATACCGAGTGAAGTATTTGTTTGAGCCATGCCCCTATTATCAATAAATTTACAATTGATGAAATCTCCATCGGCTGACATTAAATGTACAGCACCACCATCATTTCCTGATGAGTTTCTATAAAGATCAACATTCTGCATTGTTACTTTTTTGACAGGAGAGTTTGCATAGATAGCACCACCATTTTCACTTGCTGAATTATCGTTGATAGTTCCACCAGTAAATTCCATTGTTGTAGTACTAGAATAAACGGCACCACCAAAGTTATAACTAAATCCAGCACTTGATGCATAGTTTTGATTGATATGAGTATCTTTAAATTTTAAGTATTCTCCAGAATCTGCGAAGATAGCACCACCGCATGCCCAAGTTCTAGAATAAACGGCATTATGTTGGATATTACAATTTTCAAATTCTGCACTACCTTTCTTTACTCTAAGAACAGCACCATATTTTTCACCATCTACAATAACAGCATTTTTGAAATTTGAATTTTTAGCAACAATTTTCCCCTCACTGTAAATCATAGATTTTTTAGCTTGAAGGTCGCTACTTGCTAAATTAACTGGAACATATCCTCTCTTATTTTGAACAACTTCTTCACCAGCTGTGAATCCACCTGCACCACCATCATAGTTGATGTTTTCAAGAGTGACTGTTGAAGAGGCGTCAACATTTAAAAGGTAACCACTTAAATAGCTGTCAGCACGATATAAAGTAATTTTGTTGTTTAATCCCTTAATAGTGATATTCTTGTTAACAACTTTAACTTCTTCATTGACATAAATAGATTTAGTGACAACAATTGTTTCTCCATTTTGTGCATCATCAACCGCTTCTTTTAATGATGCATAATTTGTTCCTTCGATTTTTGCTACAGTTTCTTCATCGCTTACTCCACTTATTGTATTCTGTGACTGAGCTATTTGAACTCGTTCTTGTTCATTTGATTGCTGTTTTTCAACCTTTGGACTTTCTTCTTTTTCTGTTATTTGAGACTGTTCTTCAGATTTTTCTGCTTCAGTTTGTGCTTGCTTTTCATCATTCTTTTGAATCAACTGACTACTATCTGTAGATAAGTCAGTATCTTTTGATGAGGCACTTTCATTTTGAACTTTCTGAGCATTTTGCTGTTGAACGGCATCATAAGCCAATACGATATTTGGCTCCTTGAAAGGAGCTAGGGATACAACCATAGTTGTAGCAACAGCAGCTTTCATTAAGTTACGCTCTTTTCTTTTCATTTCTTTTCCTCCCTTTCTCTGTGGTAGTGTGCAGAATGGTAGACTTTTATGCACACTACAAAAATACATATTTTTCCCTCAAATTGCTTTGAATTTGAATCTAATATTATTTTAAACCAATGTGAAAAAAAGGTAAACTTTTTTTACATTAATTCATTTTTATTCATTAATTTTACAATTTTTCCTTATATTCATTGACCCATTTGTTAAAAGTGTGAGTGCTGACACCGCAGGCTTAGGCTCCTTTACGTATCGAAATTTCTTTTTTTATGTATTTTTTATTGAGATTATCAAAGTTTTTTGGAAGTTCTAAGTGCGGTCTTCCAAATTTCTGTCCCTTACTCATGGCCGCTTTGATGCCTTCTTTTTGCCTTTGTTTAATATTGTCTCTTTCTATTTGGGCAACATAAGATAAAATCTGTAAAGTGATGTCCGCAATGAATTTTCCAGTAACTCCATTTACTTGTTTTCTTGTATCAAGAAGAGGGGAGTCTAGAATCACTATATCTGCTTTAATGTCCTTTGTAATATAATTCCATTCTTTTAATATCTCTTCATAGTTTCTTCCTAGCCGATCTATCGATTTCACAAAAAGTTGATCTCCATCCTTTAGCTTTCTAACCATTTTTTATATCCATTTCTTTTAAAGTCTTTTCCTGACTCTTTATCAATGAATATTTGATTCTTTTTTAAACCTTCATTTTGTAAAGCATCAATATTTTGATCTCTACTTGAAACTCTTACATACCTATATTTTTCCATATAAACGCTACTTTTCTATGATTGTTAAACCTCAAACTTAATACATATAAAAACAAAATAAAATAATAAACAGATGGAACATTATGCCGTTATGAATCACAAAATCTCCACCTGTTTTTTATTTTGTATTTATAGTACTATTTAATCATGAAAATTACGAAAGGAAAAAGAAAAAACAGCCTGTTAAAGTATCCTATCCCTCTAATACTGTTCCCTTTCAATCATCAGTCGACACTGATGATACATGAATTATGATATTTGGTTGCAACCAATTTTATACCAATAATATTGATATGTATCTTACAATTTTTTTATATTAGAATGTGCATTATAGTCTCCTAAATACAGTCAGCCTGAAGAAAAGTTGTAAAATTAAGTTAGAATTATTATGTGTAACATATGCATAAGCTGCTTGAAAATTTTCATTTAATTTTCCGGAAAATACTGTCATTGAATTAGAATTGAAATTTCCAATAGATTTATATTTTTTTTGATCAATTTTATTTTTCTATAAATTTTGAAGTTCTGTTATAGTTAATTTTTTTCCAATTTTTTTATATAAAATATGATGGAATAGAGTTGAATCTTTAAGATATCATAATATAAAATTAAATTATTAAAGAACTTACACAAAGATTACAAATAAAGAAAGTATATTAAAGATGAAGGGAGGCATAGTTATGAAGATACTACTTGCTGAAGATCATGATCATTTAAGAGAAATACTAGAAGATTACTTAGTAGAAAATGACTATGAAGTAAAAAGTTTTGATAATGGAGAAGATTCTTATTATTACTTTTTAACAGAAAGTTTTGATCTTATTTTATTAGATGTAATGATACCTAAGATGGATGGATTTACTTTATGTCAAAAGATACGTGAAAAAGAAGAAGCACCAATTCTTTTTATTACAGCTAAAGTACAAGAAGTTGATCAATTAAAGGGTTATGAATTAGGTTGTGATGATTATATTATTAAACCATTGACCTGAGGTAACCAATCCACGAATAACAGAGTGGACAACCGCCGATAAATCTGTATAGAAGTTTCTTGTCCTATATCCTTGATTTAAATAAAAAAAGACGAAAATCAAAGAAATATGATATTTCCACTTGACAATCGTCATTTCATAACAGCTTTTGAAAATAAGATAAAAGATCAATACAAATTTAATCATAAAAATCTAATTATTTCTTTTAAAAATAATACTGATAATAAATACACCCTCTTTAATTTAGAAGACTATTTTAGTAAAAAAGAAATAAATAAATTTCTAAATTACTACAATCAAAATAAAGCAGGGTGCACAATAGAAAAAATAAGTGTTCATCAAAAAGATAATAAATATGTTATAGATCAAATTGTTTTTTTAGATGAAAATGAATATTCAAGTTTTACTCTTGGAAACCAAAAAGGAACTGTTAACTATTATGCATGGCATTTAAATCAAAATGAAAAAGAAAATGAAAAAAGTAAATTAGGTACTTTTGAATTAATGTTTTTTAATTCAAAAAAATCAACAATAAATAAATTAAAACAAGAGAAGAAAATTGAATATAAAGTAGAACAAGGCAGTGTTTCTGTAAATAAAGCAAATGTTTATGGACAATATTATGATCAAAAATGGGTATAGAATTCTTTATGTATATTGATACTCAAAGTATAGTTTTAGAGAGTCTTAAAGATAGGTTTATTTTAATGTTTATTATTGTTCAAATTGTATTAGCACTTGGTTATTTTATTTATATATATCTTGAAAATGAAAGAGAAAAGCTTAATAAAACAAGAGATTTGTTTATTAATGCTATGGCTCATGAAATGAAAACACCGAATGCTGTTATTTTAAATAGTGCAGAGATGTTATTAGAAAATATCAAACCTGAAAAACAACATCACTATTTAAAAATGATTGAAGAAGTTTTAAAACATTATGATTTAGAATCTAAAGAAATTACAATAGATATTGATAAAAAAATCAATATCCAATGTGATCAACAATTAATGAAGATTGTCTTCGATAATCTTATTAATAACGCTTTTAAATATGCAAATAAAAAGATAAATTATCAAAAAGGAAAAATAATCATCAGCAATGATGGAAGAAAAATTGATAATAGAGATTTAAGCCATATTTTTGAACCACTTTATAAAGAAGATACTTCAAGAAATGATACAAATTCTACAGGAATGGGATTAGCAATCGTTAAAAATATTTTAGATTTGCATCATTTTAGTTGTAAAATTGAACAAAATGAAGAAGTTTGTTTTATAGTAAAATTTTATTAGGTAATGAAAAGTTTATGTAGAAATACATAGACTTTTTGTTACCTTTTTGCTTTGTAGAACGTATTATAGGTGAGAGCTCTTGAGGAGGATGTTATGAAGTTAGATACAGAACAGGTGATTGAAAAATACAAAGATCGTATTTTTACGATGGGCTTAGCCATCTTAAAAAATCCTGATGATGCTGAGGATGTTGTTCAAGAAACTTTTCTTAAATATCATACATACAAAAAAGATTTTGAATCAATGGAACACATACAGTCTTGGTTATATAGAGTAGCTATTAATAAAGCAAAAGATATTCAAAGAAAGTTTTGGCGAAGAAAACAAGTATCTATAGAGGATTATATGGCAACGATTCCTTTTGATACATCACAGGATGAAGAATTATTTCAAGCAGTGATGGCATTACCATTCAAGTATAGTATTGTGATTCACTTGTATTACTATGAAGATTATTCAATTAAAGAAATTGCTCAACAGTTAAAATTAAATGAAGGAAATGTCAAAGTAAGACTTTCTAGAGCAAGAAAATTATTAAAAGAACAACTCAAGGAGAACTGGAACGATGAAGAATAAAGAAGCATATAAACGTGCATTTAAACATGTGCATTATCAAAAAGAAATCAATTTAAATCAAAAAAGAGTTTTTAAACCTTTTATTACAATAATGACTTCATTTTTGATATTACTTTCAACATTTACCGTAGCTTATGCTTTTGATATAGGAGGTATTCAAAATAAAGCAGAACTATGGTTTCATGCAAAAAAAACAAGTGTTCAATATAAAGAAGAAGAGAAAAATGTTTATCATTTCTATGCTACAGATGAAGATGGTAATGTAGTTGATATAGGAGTGGGTATGGGATTTAAAGACAGTCCTACAGGAATACAATCAATGAATGGTGAAGAACTTGCTAAAAGTATGAATGAGGAAGCAGAAATCGTTTATGATGAAAAGGAAGGTAAATATTTATTCTATTATCAAGATAAGGCTGTTGATGTAACAAAGATGTTTGATAAAGGGAAAAAGTGTTACTTGGTTATTAATAATGGTGAAAAGGATATTTATTTTGTGATTAGTTATAAAGATACAATAGATGACTATACAATTTCTAAGTATGATAATGAAAGTGATATTAAAGATATAAAAAATAAATTTGTTAGAATTAAGTAAATAATGGAGGATTTTTCCTCCATTTTTTTGTGAGAAAATTCCCAATCAAATGACACTATTTCCTAAGGTTGGGACCACGTTCCAGAAGGGCTCCAAATTATTGAAAGTGTTTTCAAGTCACGATAAACTAGGATTCGTCAAGAGAGATATAGGAGGATATAAAAATGAGTTTAGTATTAGCAAGAGTCGATCAAAGATTAATTCACGGGATTGTCGTGACACAATGGGCAGGGGCTACCAAAGCCAAAAGATTAATGGTGGTAGATGATGAAGTTAGTAAGGATGAAATTCAAAAATCAGCCATGAGAATGTCAAAACCTGCAGGAACAGGAATGTCAATTATTGATACAGAAACAGCTATTAATAATTTTAAAGCAGGTAAATATGATAATCATAATGTTTTCATGATTGTTAGAGAACCTTCAACATTAGTAAAGTTAGCTGAAAATGGTGTTGAAATTCCAAAAGTAAATATTGGAATTATGTTTGATGGTGAAGGAAAGAAAACAGTGAAGAAAATGGTTTCTGTAAGTGAAGAAGAAGTTCAAGATTTCAAAAAACTAGAAGCAATGAATATTCCTGTAACATTCCATTATGTTCCAGGAGAAAATGAAGAATCATTAGAAACATATATTAAATAAAAAGGAGATATAGGGAAATGGAAATTATTCAAGGAATTTTAATCATCCTGTTATCTATGTGGATGGTTATCGATCAACAAGGATTTGTTATTACAACATGGTTTCCAATCATGGTTGCTTTCTTTGCTGGATTAATTATGGGAGATATGCAAACAGCCATGGTGATTGGAGGAACTTTCCAATTAATGAACTTAGGTGTTGCAAATATTGGTGGTTCATCTGTTCCAAACTGGGGACTTGCTTCTTTAGTAGGAATCTACGTAGCCTGTAGAACAACAAATGATATATCACAAGCCAAAGCAGTTGCTTTAGCAGTTGGGGTTCCAGTAGGCATGTTAGGAATTCAATTAGATGTCTTCGCAAAATTATTAAATACTTATGTAACACATGCAGCACAAAAAGCATGTCAAGAAATGAAATTTAAGAAAATGAATCGTATTTTATGGATTGGACCTGCCATCTTTGCTTTATCAACAGGTATTCCAACAGCTTTATGTGTTTTATTTGGAGATACAATTGTGAATACAATTTTATCATCTGTACCTGAATGGTTTACAAATGGTTTATCTATTGCAGGAAATATGTTACCAGTTGTAGGGATTGCCTTATTATTACAAGTTATGCCAGCTAAAAAATACTTATCTATGTTAATGATTGGATTTGTATTCTCAGCTTACTTAAATGTACCAATGTTTGGTGTATCTATTATTGGTTTAGCTTTAGCTTATTATTTCTTTACAACTGAAAGTAGTAAAAAAACACTTGTCACAAATGAAGCAGTAATTGATGAAGGAGATGATTGGGATGAATAAGAAAGTAGAAAAGAAAGATCTTACAAAAGCAGCAATTCGTTATATGTTTATGGCATGTAATGTTTTCAACTATGAAAACCAACAAGGACCAGGGGTAGTCTTTGGATTAGAAAAGGTACTTCGTAAAATTCATCCTAAAGATGAAGATTATGTAGCTTCTTTAAATAATCATTATAAATATTTTAATACTACAACATGGATGGCTAATATCTTATTAGGTGCTAGTGTAGCGATGGAGGAAGAAGATGGTGTTAAAGCTTTAGATACTGTTCAAAACTTCAAAACAGGGATGATGGGTCCTCTTGCAGGAATTGGAGATACTTTAGTTTGGGTACTTTATCCAACAATTATGGGATCAATTGCAGCCTACATGGGCTTAGAAGGAAATCCTACAGGAGCTATTATTTGGTTATTATTAAACTTAGTATTCTTTGTTTTTAGAATTAAATTATTCCATTTAGGGTATAATTCAGGGTTAAAATTAATTACTAAATTAGGAGATAAACTCTCTGTCTTTACGGAAGCAGCTTCTATTATGGGATTAACTGTTATCGGGGCTTTAATTCCATCTGTTGTTAAAGTAACAGTTGGTCTTGTTTATAAATCAGGAAAAGTTAAACTTGCCATTCAATCAGGTATCTTAGACCAAATTATGCCAGCTTTATTACCAGTAGGTCTTACATTCCTTGTTTATAAATTATTAGCTTCTAAAAAATTATCAGTTATTCAAGTGATTTTCTTAATCATTGTCGTTGCTTTAATTTGTTCATTCTTTGGAATTTTATCAGTATAGGAGGATCAAAATGAGAAAGATTATACTTGCGAGTCATCATTTAATGGCTCATGGTTTAAAAGATACAATTCAATATGTGATGCCCGATTTAGATCAAATTGAAACAATTTGTGCTTATATGGATAATCAACCCGTTGAAAAGCAATTTAAAGATGTTTTAGGTGAAATTAATGAACAAGATGAATATCTTATTTTTACAGATATGTTAGGTGGAAGTGTTAACCAAGAAGCAATCAAATATTTAAATTATCCAAATGTTTATGTCATTACAGGCATGTCTTTACCGATTGTTTTAAGTGTTGTTTTAACACTTAAAGCATGTGATCAAATTGATGAAAATCTTATTAGAAGTGCCATTGAAGATGCTAAAGGTCAAATTGTTTATGTCAATGATATGATGAAAAATGTAGGAGTTGATGAAGATGATGAATAAAGATTGGTGGAAAAGCAGTGTTATTTATCAAATTTATCCACAAAGTTTTAAAGATTCTAATAATGATGGAATTGGTGATTTAAGAGGTATTATTGAAAAGATTCCTTATCTTTCTAAATTAGGAATCGATGTCATTTGGTTAAATCCTATTTATGAATCACCAATGGTTGATAATGGTTATGATATTGCTGATTATCGTAAAATCAATCCAATCTATGGAACGATGGAAGACTTTGAAGAACTTCTTCAACAAGCTCATCAACACCATATTAAAATTATCTTAGACCTTGTAGTCAATCATACAAGTGATCAACATGCATGGTTCCAACAATCGAAACAATCTAAAGATAATGAATATTCAGATTTCTATATTTGGAAAGATGCTAAAGAAGATGGTAGCTTACCAAATAACTGGGGTGCTACTTTTGGAGGTCCTGCATGGACTTATGTTCCTGAAAGAAATCAATATTATTTACATTGCTTTGCGCCAGGACAACCTGATTTGAATTGGGAAAATCCAAAGGTTAGACAAGCAGTTTATGATGAAATGCGTTTTTGGTTAGATAAAGGAATTGATGGTTTTAGAATGGATGTCATTTCTTTATTAAGTAAGAAACAAGATTTTCCAGATGCTCTAGAAGGTGAATATGATTATGCGAAATCATATTATAAAGGAGCTTCTAATGGTCCACGTATTCATGAATTCTTACAAGAAATGGATCGAGAAGTTTTAAGTCATTATGATGTCATGACAGTAGGGGAAACACCTAATACTTCTGTTGAACAAGCAAAAATTTATACAGACCCTAAAAATCATGAATTAAATATGGTTTTTCAATTTGATCATATGCATTTAGATTATGGAAAATATGGAAAATTCTCAGATATCATTTATAAATTAAGTGATTTAAAAGAAATAATGACAAAATGGTCTAATGAAATAGGAGATGGATGGAATTCTCTTTATTGGAATAATCATGACCAACCACGTTGTGTGACACGTTTTGGAAATGATAGTAAATATCGCGTAGAGTCCGCTAAAATGTTAGGAACACTTCTTCATATGATGAAAGGAACACCTTATATTTATCAAGGAGAAGAATTAGGAATGAAAAATGTTCCTTTTGATTCTATTGATCAATATAAAGATATTGAAACAGTCTTTGTTTGTAAAAATATGAAAGAACATGGAGAAAGTGATGAGTATATTAAAAAATGTGCTTATTTAAAATCAAGAGATAATGCAAGAACACCTTTCCCTTGGGATAATAGTGAAGGTTATGGTTTTTCTAAAGGAAAACCATGGATTGATTATTCACCAGATAATAAAGAAATCAATTTAGAAAATGAATTAAATGATCCAAATTCAGTATTCTATTATTATCAAAAATTGATTCAATTAAGAAAAGAATATCCAATCATTGTATATGGTGATTATAAACTTATTGATGAAAAAGATTCAGATGTCTTTGCTTATCAAAGAAAATACCAAGATCAAACATTATTATGCATCTGTTCAAATGCAGATCATAAAGTAAATTACACCCTTCCAAATAACTATAAAAATAAACAAGTATTAATCACTAATTACGATAACATTTTGACAAAAAATGAAAAAACAATTATGCTAGAACCATATCAAGCAATCGTCTATTTAATAAAGGAGTAAACAGATATGGATTTTGACACACAAGCAGGACTTTTTTATAACACTTTAAATGATAATGAAAAAGAAATGGTTCAATATATTAGAAACCATAAACAAGAAGTAATAGCCATGCCAATTAATGAACTTGCTAAAGTCTTGCTTTCGTCAAAAAGCTCTGTTTTAAGACTTGCTAAAAAACTTGGCTTTACAGGTTATTCAGAATTAAAATATTCTTTGAAAAAAGAAAATTTTCAAAAAGCAGTTGTACCTACAGATCTAACAGAAAAATTTAAAAAAGAAGTTGAAAAAACCTTTGAATATGCAACACAAGTAAATTATGTACCTCTCGTTTATGATATACACCATGCACGTCAAGTCATTATATATGCTACCGGATTTGTCCAAAATAATTATGCCAAACAATTTTCTAGTGAATTGTTTCTAGCAGGAAGATCGAATTATATTGTATCGGGTGAATCTAACTTTGAAGTGATTTCACATTCACTAACAAGTGAAGATTTAGTGATTATTATTTCTTATTCAGGAAATACACCAGGTATTAGACAAACTGTTAATGGCTTGAATATGAAAAATATTCCTATTTTATCCATTACACAATTAGGAAAGAATTTTTTAACTGAAAGTTCAACATATCAACTTTATTATGATGTTACTGAATTTCCATTAGATGACGAAAAAATCATCTCCATGAATGCTGTAGGAATTGTTCTGACAATACTTGTAAGAAAATACCAAGAATTTGTATTTTATGATGAATAGAGCCCATTTGTTGGGCTTTTTTTGATACAATAAGATAAAGGAGATGGTCTTATGGAATTACTATTTGTTTTCGCTATGATTCTTATTGTTCTTTATTACTTTTATCAAAAAAGACCTAAAACACATTTTTCTACAATCCTTTATCAAGATCATAAAAAACATGCACTTAACTATAAAAAAATAAAATCTAATAATAAACAACCACAAGATTTACAATATACAACCTATTTACTTTCGTTAATAAACGAACTTCCAAAAGATGAATTTATTCTTATTTATGCATGTTTAAAAAAATGGGAAAAACAAGGAGAAGTTATATTAGAGGATGTTGATGGAGAACTTAATATTCATTTTCATAAAGCATATACGAATAATCTTGTTGAAGATCAATTATTTCAAATGCTTTATCGTTTAGAAATAGATCATATAGTAGAAAATGAAGTCATTAGAAAATGGATGGAAGCAGATTTTGATAAAATAGTTCAATGGAAAAAAGCTTATCTAAAAGATATGGAAAATAAATTAAAACAAGAACATAAATTTATAGAAGAAAGATATAGCTTAGAAATCTATCATGATTTAAAAAACTTACTTGGTTATAAAAAATATTTAGATGCTTATAAAGAGGTAGAAACAGAAGAAGAAAACATCTATGCAATGTTATTTGGATTAAAGGAATGTCCTTATCATATGTATACTTTCTTTGTTATGGAAAATGTAGATGATAAACCAATGATAAAAAGCGTATTAAAATAGAATCAGATTTTGTCTGATTCTATTTCTTTCATATCATGAAAGTTGTAAAAATATTAATTCTTTCTTTGATAAGATAAAAGTAAGAAAAGAGGGATTATATGTATAAAATTATAGCGTGTGATTTAGATGAAACATTATTAAGTGATGATCGTACTATTTCTAAGGATAATATTGAAGCTATTCAAAAGGCAAAAGAATTAGGAGTTAAATTTGTTCCAGCAACAGGAAGAGGTTTTAATACGGTTGGTGGAACTTTAAAAGAATTAGGATTGTATGATTTAGAAAATGAATATGTTATTTCTTATAATGGCGGAGCCATTACTGAAAATAAAGGAAGTAAATTACTTCACTTTGAAGGAATTTCTTTTGAAAAAGCGAGTGAACTTTATAAAAGAGGTTTAAATTATGATGTTTGTATCCATGTTTATACAAAAGATATGGTTTATGCTTATAAATATGTCCAAGAAGAAAAAGACTATTTAGCAGGTAGAATGGAAGTTACAGAGATCTTTGATGATAATATTGAATTTTTAAAAGATCAAGAAATTGTAAAGGTTTTATATATGAATACAGATTATCAGTATCTAAAAGGAATTGAAAATGATTTAAAAGAAATAACAAATGATTTGGATGTGAGTTATTCATCTAATCGTTATATTGAATTTAATCATCAAGGAGTTAATAAAGGACAAGGATTAAAGAAATTGGCAGAGTTATTACATGTAGATATGAAAGAGACAATTGCGATTGGTGATAACTTTAATGATTTATCCATAATTAAAGTGGCAGGTCTTGGTGTCGGTGTACAAAATACAGTTGAAGAAATGAAAAAAGAATGTGATATCATCACCAAGGCAACAAATAATCAAGGAGCTATTGCAGAAATTATTAATGAATATATTTTAGGCACAAATTAAGTTTTGTGCTTTTTTTCTTTCTTGGTATAATGGAGTAAATATGAAAAGAGGAAACCTATGAAACCATTTTTTACAGAGACAATATTAAATAGAGGAAAAACTTATTTTGAACAAAATAGAGTTTTTTCTGTCAATCAATATGATAACCAAACGTATACAGGTATTGTATTAGGAAGTGAAGCATATCATACAAAAATTATGTTAGATGAAGATTATCAAATCACGTCTGCAATGTGTGATTGTCCTTATGCCAAAGAGGGAAAACATTGTAAGCATGAAGCAGCACTTTATTTTGCAATTGAAGATCGAATTCCTAAGGATGATCCTCAGTATTTTGATGCAAAAGAATTTTTTAATACTGTTAAAGGAAATAGAAGGGATTCATTTTATACTGACTATGCCTTTACAGATGTTTATGAAGAATACTTGGATAGTTTGAGAGATTTTTATGATGAGGGGAAATTAGATATTACTCAATTTCAAAGAACGATTGATAATTTGTTAGAAATAGCATACCCACAAAGTTACGTTCATTCACTTTATTGTATGACATTTGAGTATTATGAAGATTTTCTTAAAGATGATTTAAATAAAGAAAAAACATATATGTGGTTAAAAGAAAAAATAAAATATAAAAGATACATAGATATTTATGAGTATTTAGAATCCATCATAGCTTGTTTGGATTTTAAACAACAGTTAAGTATTTATCAAGAAGTTTTAAAAAATAAATATATTCCAAAAATATTAAATAAATATATTAGAATTGTTAAAAAGAATTATCTAGATATGGAAGAATATCTAAATAAAGCGAAAGGTTGTAAAGAAAGTGAAACTTATGTGATTGAAATGATACGCTATTATTTAAATCATAAGGGAACTAGACTTGCAAATTTATATTACAAGAATCATAAACAAATTATTAAATCTAAAGATGGTAAAATAAAAATCCAATCTTTAATGCAAAAGGGACATGAAAAAGACTATTATAATTATTTGATAGAATTAAACGATTTATCCTATGGACAAGAAGTAAAAAATGCTTATTGTAAAATTAAAGAATTCTATGGTAATCGTTATATAAATGAATTTATTGAATTAGTGGAAGAAAATTGTGATGAATATCGAACAGCGCATATATTAAGTAATGTTAATGATAATCAGCAGTTATGTTACTACTTATTAAAGAAGGCAAATTATAGATTGTTTGATAATTTTTCATTAGTTATTAAACATTATAGTTTTGAAATGTATTGTATGATAGCTTTAGAATGTTTAAAAAATTATTCAAAATTAAGAAGTGGCATTAATAATTTTGATAATAATGTACGTGTAATTGTTAGACAATTAGATTATATGGCTAAAGTAGAGTTTATAGATATCTTAAAACAAGCTTATGTAGGGAATAATAAATACATACAATTACTAAATCAATGCTTAGAGGGGGGATGGAAATGAATACGATGATGACATTCAATATTAATATAGACAGTATTAGAAATAAAAATAATTTAGAAATTGCAAAAAAATATCATCATTATGATAATGTAGAAAGTATGCATATTACGATGAATGATGATATATATCATGTGGATGCTGTTGTTTCTGTTTTTAATCATCCACAAAAATGTTCACTAGATATTAAAGAAAATCAAGTAGTTTCTTATACTTGTTCATGCCCTTTTAATGATGAGGAGTCAATGTGTGGTCATTTAGGCGCAGTTATTATGAAACTCAACGAATTAGAAATCGATGATTTTCCTTTTGATTATCAAAGTGAAAAAGTAGAAAAGATAAAAGAAATTGAAAAAGAAAATCAAAGACAAAGAAGAAAGGTGCAACTTAGAAAATTAGCACATACATCCTCACATCTCATTGATCTTAGTAAAAGTCAATATCAAACCGATTTACAACTTTCTATTAATAATGAACAATATGATTTAACACCTTTTATCAATCTTCAAAATGATGAAATAAATGTAGAGTATAAAATAGGGAATGAAAAGAAATACGTATTAAAAAATATTACAGATTTTATTGAAAGAATAAATAATCAAGAAAATTATAAATATGGTAAAGCTTTAGAATTTGTTCACAGTGAAAAGAATTTTACTGAAAATGCTTTGAAACAAATTGATTTCATGAAAAAAGCGATTTTCTTTAGAAGCCAAGATATAGAAGACTACACATATTACTACGAACCCATTAAAAGAAATATTTCTATTGATAAACGTTTATTAGATGAACTTTATGAAATTAATAAAGATAATCTTTCTTTTGGTGAAGTAGAACCTGAATTACGTTTGTATATTAATAAAGAAGAAGATTTTTATGTTATTAGAGTAAGGATTAATCAAGAAATGTATATTGGAAATAAACATGGTTATCGTTATGAAAAGAATAATGGAAAGTTTTATATGGAGCGTGTAACACTTGATGAAGGAGGGAATATTGCCCGCTTTTTAGAAAGTATTGTCGAAAATGAAGGACAATTGATTGTTTTAGAGGAACGATACCAAGAATTCTATAAGTACGTTTTATTACCAATTCTTTCTTATTTTGAAGTCTTTGATCAAAGTCAAGAAGAAATACAAACTTATGATGAAATTAAAATCTATGGGGATATTGATGATAATCAAATGATTTATTTTCAACCTGTTTATGTTGATGAAAATCAAGAGCGTGTTTATGGATTTAATGAAAAATTGATGACAACCTATCAACAAGATCTGGTTGAAAAATATATTGAAAAATATGCAACATCTATTGATCAAAATAAGCATCGTGCTTATTTTGATACCAATAGTCAAACAACCTATGAATTTATTTTTGAAGGTTTAGATTATTTAAAACAATATGGAGATGTTTATGTTTCAGAAGCATTAAAGAGAATAGGAAAGAAGATTTCTTATAATTTACATGTAGGTGTTAGTATTGAAAATGATCTTTTAAAATTTGATATTTCATCCCATGAAATACCAAAGAAAGAACTACAAGCGGTTTTAAATCAATACCGTCGTAAGAAGAAATTCTATCGTTTAAAAAATGGGGAACTTCTTTATTTAGATTCACCTGATTTAGAAGAATTAAGTCAATTTATGGATGACTATCATATTGATGTAAAAGACATTGATGATGGTGAGTTTTCTATGAATAAACAAAGAATGTTGGCGATTGATGAAGAAAATGATTTTGAGTATGTTGAACTAGATAGAGAAGAATCTTTTGTAGAGACATTAGATCGTTTTAAATCAGCTACTCAAAAAGAATATCCACTCTCTAAAGATTATGAAAATATTTTAAGAGATTATCAAAAAGAAGGCTATGTCTGGCTTCATACTTTAAAAGATTATGGTTTTAATGGCATACTTGCTGATGATATGGGGTTAGGGAAAACTTTACAAATCATTACGTTATTAGATTCATTAGAAACGTATCGACCAAGTTTGGTAGTTTGCCCTTCCTCACTTATTTATAACTGGGAAGATGAAGTTCACAAATTCTCTAAGAAATTACCAGTTACCTGCATTACAGGAAATATGCAAACAAGAAGTGAATTAATTAAAGAAATTAAACAAGGATTATATGTAACTTCTTATGATTATATGCGTAGAGATTTTGAATTATATCAAGGAATTGAATTTGAATATGTTATCTTAGATGAAGCACAATATATTAAAAATCAAAAAACTAAAAATGCTCAATCGGTAAAAACTTTAAAAACAAGACATAAATTGGCTTTAACGGGTACACCGATTGAAAATAGTTTAGCAGAGTTATGGTCAATCTTTGATTTCTTGATGCCACAATATTTATTTAATTATCATTATTTCCAAAAACAATATGAAAATGACATTGTTAAAAATAATGACGAAGAAAAAACAAAACAGCTTAAAAAATTAGTTACACCATTTATTTTAAGAAGAAATAAAAAAGAAGTTTTAACAGAATTACCAGATAAGATCGAACAGAATATGATATTACCATTCAATGATGAAGAAGAAAAACTTTATGTAGCTAACCTTGCTAAAGTCAATGAAGAATTACAACAACTTTATGACATTGAAGGTTCAGATAAGATGCAAATTCTAAAAATGCTTACAAGACTAAGACAGCTCTGTCTTGAACCACGTCTTGTTTATGATAATATTGATCAACCTTCTTCTAAATTAAAAGCTTGTATGGAATTAATAAAAACAATGCAAGAAAATAAGCAAAAAGTATTACTCTTTTCATCCTTTACTTCAGCGTTAGATTTAATTGCTGATGAATGTCAAAAGGCAGGAATTACGTATTATATGCTTACAGGAAGTACCAATAAAGAAGAAAGAAGAGAGCTTGTTTCAAGATTCCAAAAAGATGATACAACACTTTTCTTAATTTCTTTAAAAGCAGGGGGAACAGGGCTTAACTTAACAGCTGCTGAAACAGTTATTCACTATGATCCATGGTGGAATGTTTCTGCTCAAAATCAAGCAACGGATCGAGCTTATCGTATAGGCCAAAAAAATAATGTTCAAGTCTTCAATCTTGTCATGAAAGATAGTGTTGAAGAAAAAATCATTGAGTTGCAAAAACGAAAAAAAGAACTAGCAGACATGTTTGTTGAAAACAATAGTGGTGGTTTATCACAAATGTCAAAAGAAGATATTTTAAGTTTATTTACAATGTAAAAGACGGGGCGACCCGTCTTTTATACTTCGTTTACTTTTACATGAATTTCCATCTTTTGATGACATTGATCGTTGGAATTAAATAATCCCTTATCTAAAATACAATCATTAAAATCTCTTCCATGAGAAAGTTTAATATATTTTTCATCTGCTTCACAATTATTTGTAGGATCTAAATGAATAAAATGATCTTTTACATAGGCATCTACCCAAGCATGTGTTGCCCCTTCACCAATCATCATTCCAGCAACATAACGTGCAGGAATATGTAAGTATCTTAATGCACTAATAAGAATATGAGCATAATCTTGACAGACTCCATTTTTTAATTGAAAAGCATTTGCTGCAGTTGTTGCATTGTTAGTTGAACCGGGAACATAGTGCATATGTTCATAGACTTTATGCATTAAGTTCCATGCTGTTTTTTCATCAGTATCTAGTTTATTTTGTTTTGCGAATTCTTTTATTTCTGCACTTGGCTTTGTAAGTTGAGTAAAGTATTTATAAATTGGATAACATGTATGGGAATTATTTAATGGAGTATTACTTGTTATCATTTTACCATTTACATGAAATTCAAAAATAGGATGAGGTTCTATACAGCTTCCTACATAGGTAGGATTTCCAAAACCATCATCGATGCGTGTTACTTTTGTTGATGGTGTGATTTCATAATGAATATCTAGGACTTTTTGGTGAGTTCCATCACGAGGAATACAACGTAATTGAAACTGATGTTGATCAACTTCGTTATCAAATTCTATTTTATAATGATATTCAAATTCTAAAGTTTTCATTTAGTATACAAATGCGTAATTAATCGAATAAATAAATTCTAAGAGATTAGAATCATCAATTGATTCTAAGTTTAATTGATTTAAAAGAATTGTTTCATTATAAAGTTTATTTGATACATCTAAAAGCTTATTTTTAAGGGTATCAACCAGATTTTGAGAATAATGAAGTCTTAAATATAAATCGATTCTTTCTACATATTCACCAAGTTTAATAATATCTAGTGCTGTTTCATCATCTATAAATTCATACATACTTCCTTTAAAAGCAAGTAAATTATCAATCACATTTTGTAACAATAAAACTGGAGCATCTGATTCACTCATTTCTTCAAATAAATTCACGTTCATTTGAATATAAGATAAAACCTTTGAAGAAATCTCATCTCTTAAAACAATAGCGTTATCATAAGCTCGTTTTAAATTACTAGCAATACTGTCAGGATTATCAATATCATAAAGATAAGACATCAAAAAATGCGCATCATTTAAATAAATATTAGGAATATCTAATTGATGACAATAATCAATATAGAGTGTTGGTTCTTTATCAAGCATACAATCAAAAATATGCATATAATGAAGCGTTGTTGTATAAACTCTTTCAATATAACGCCCTAGCCAAAAAAGATTATTGGCTTTTTCTATTGTGATAGCACCCATGTATCTTTAAATCCTCCTCCCTGAGATGAATTAACAACAAAAGAATCAGGTTCTCTTGAAAAACGTGTCAATCCTGAACACCATACTTTAGTTGTTTTCCCACTTAAGACAAAAGCACGTAAATCAGCTTTTCGTTTAACTGTTTGATTTTGATCGTGGATATCTAGATCAATAAAATCAATTATTTCTTGACCAATCCATCTTCTTGGTTCTTTATTTATAAGTTCAATTAATTCATTTAATTTATTTTCATCTAAATCTTTACCAAAAATAACACCATATCCTCCAGCTTCAGCAACATCTTTAATAACTAAAGATTTAATATTTTTTAAAATATAATCTCTATCTTCTTTAAAATAAGGAAGATAAGTTGGTGCATTTTTTAAAATAGGTTTTTCCTTTAAATAATATTCAATCATTTTTGGGACAAAGTAATAAATCCCTTTATCATCAGCAACACCATTACCTGGAGCATTCATAATAGCAACATTTCCTGCTCGATAAACAGACATCAAATTAGGTACACCAATTAATGATTCGGGTAAAAAAGTCATAGGATCTAAATATTCATCTGATATTCTTCGATATAAACAGCCCACTTTAACTTTTTTACCAACTGAATTTTTATAATAAAGATAGTTATTTTCAACAACAAGTTCATTATAAGTAGCCAAAATAACACCTGTTTTTTCAGCTAAATAACTATGTTCAAAATAAGCAGAATTAAATCTTCCTGGTGTTAGAATACAATTAATGCCCCCACAATTAACATAATCCATTGTTTCCTTTAATAAAGCACCATAATTTCTATTATCCATCACATGATGATGGATATATGTCATAGGAGATGCTCTACGTGTGAGCTCTCTAGCAATCATAGGATAACTTGCACCAGAGGGAATGCGTAAGTTATCTTCAAGAATATACCATTCCTTATTTTTTCCTTGAACAAGATCTATTCCTGAAATGTGACTGAAAATGCCTTTGGGTGGTATGATTTTATGACACTCAGGAAGATAACCTTTCGCAATAAAAACGAATTCTTCAGGGATAATACCATCATGGATGATCTTATATTCTCCACTATAAATATCTTTTAAAAAAGCATTTAAAGCATCAACTCTTTGAATTAATCCTTTTTCTAGATAAGTGAATTCATCTTTAGAAATAATACGTGGAATAGTATCAAATGGGAAAAATTGTTCTTTAAACTGATTGTTTTTATAAATACCAAATTTCACACCATAACGTTTTAATAAATCGTTGATATTTTTTTCATATTTAATGAGTGATTTCATAGAAACACCTCCTGTATATGAAAATAAATTATCACGATAATAAATAAAAGTCAACAAAAAAAAGAACAACCATGTGTTCTTTTAGTTTAATAACGATGTATCAATAATTTGATAATTTGCACGATGAATATAAAGTGCTTTACCATCAATCATTAATTTAGTCATCTTTGGTAACTTTTTAGGAACAGTCCAATAAACCTTATCTCCAGAATACGCTGTAATTGGTTGTCCTAATTGTGATTTAATAACAACCACTCTTGATTTACCAAACTTGTTTTTATACTTATTGATAATATTGGCAATATATGTATTATTTGAAAGCTTTCCATTATCATTACTTTCAATATCTTCTTGAGTAAAATCAACATTTGGTTCTAAGCCTTTTTGTGTAAAGATACAAGTATCCCCACAAGATTCGATTTCTTGTCCATCAATGGTAATGGTAATAACAGAAGATAATTCATAACCTGTAACAACACTTCCATCATTATCATAAGAAGTTGTTTCTATTGGATTTCCTTGAATATTGATTTTATCTCCTGTTGTCGTCATGACTCTTTTACCATAGTTATCGAAAGTATCAATGGTATAACCATTTCCTACAAGATTCCCTTTAATATCATTGATTTTTGATTTAAACATTGCACATCCTGTTAAATTAAGTGCCATGACACTAATAATTAATAAACTTAGTATTTTCTTTCTCATATTCTCACTCCTCTATTTATACAAATTATAACAAATATATGTGCATTAAGGCGTATAATCATGTAAAATTAAAAAGAGGTGAAAACCATGTTACTTAAACAAATGAAATATTTTATTACTGTTGTTGATTGTCATAGTTTTACCGAAGCAGCAGAACTTTGTTTTATTTCACAATCAGCAATTTCTCAACAAATTAAAGCTTTAGAAAAAGAATTAGGTATTCGTTTATTTGAAAGAAATAAAAGACAATTTTCTTTAACTCCAGCAGGAGAATATTTTTATCGTCATGGAAAAGTAATTTTAGATGAGATTGAAGATTTCAAAGAAGAAACAATTCGTCGAGGGGAAGATCAAGAATTAAATTTAACCATTGGTTATCCTAAAAACTTTAGTACGAGTGAACTTCATCAAGCTATTGTTGAATTCAATCGTATTTATCCTGAAGTTAATATTTCAGTAGTAAGTGGAACACATGAAGAATTATTTGAACTTCTTGTACAACATCATATTGATGTTAAAATCAGTGAACAAAGAAGAACGTTTAATGAAGATTATTATAATTATGAATTAAAACATAGTGAATGTTTTGTAGAGATATCATCAATGAATCCACTTTCTAAAAAAGAAGTTCTCACAACCGATGATTTAAAAAATATGTCTTGTATTCTTATTGTTTCTAAAGATAAAGAAGATTCAGAAAGAGAGTTTTATGAAAAATCGCTTAATCTTTCAAGAAGATTTTTGTATGCGGATTCATTAGAACAAGCACGTTTAATGGTAGCGAGTCAAAGAGGTTATTTACCAATTGATCAAATTGGACACTTACCTAAAACAATGGAAGGTATTGAAAGAATTACCTTGCATTATAAAGGAAAACCAATCCAAAGAAATTATTTTGCTTGTTGGTCTAAAGAAAATACGAATTATTATATTGAAGAATTTGTGAAAATGTATAAAGAACTTTTAAATAAGTAAAACTTATGAAGATGATTAGGAATTGAAATTGTTTCAATTCCTAATTTTTTTTATTATATAGGTGGAAAAAGGAGGGAGCAAATATGGCACAAGTTCTTATATTAATGAGTAGTCCAAGAAAAAATGGAAATACTGATCGACTAGCAAATGCTTTTATAAGAGGCGTTGAAGAAAATGGGTATTCTACAGAAAAGGTCTACGTTAACTATCAAAATATTAAACCTTGTTTAGGATGTAATGTATGTCAAAAAACGAAAGAATGTATTCAAAAAGATGACATGCAAGAAATTTATTCAAAGATGTTAGAAGCAAAAATAATTGTCTTTGCTTCACCTGTATATTTTTATACATTTAACGGTTCAATGAAGTTATTAATTGATCGTACATTTACGATTGAAAAAACAATTCATGACAAAGATTTCTATTTGCTTACAACAGGATTAGCTCCTGAAGAAAGTTATTTTAGAATCATCAAAGATACTTTCCAAAAGTATATTGATTGTTTAAGAGTTGGTGGTAATCGTTTTGTAGATTATGTTTTAGGTTTCCAAACAGGGAATAAAGATGATATTGAAAAAACAGATTCAATAGAAAAAGCATATAAAATGGCAAAGGAGATAAAAATCAATGAGTAAAAGTTTAATTGTTTATTTTTCACATAATAAAGAAAATTATTTCTCGGGAAATATTGTTAATTTAGAAAAGGGAAATGTGCAAGTCATTGCTGAAACATTATCAACAATGATTGACGCAGATATTTATCAAATCAAAGAAGTGGATGCTTATCCATTTGATTATCATGAATGTACATCACGTGCTAGTGATGAACTTAAAAATAATGCTCGTCCACAAATCTTGGATCCATTAGAAAGTATCGATGAATACGATAAAATTTATTTAGGTTATCCAAACTGGTGGTCAACAATGCCAACAATTGTTATGACATTTTTAGAAAGCTATGACTTTTCAAATAAACATATCTATCCAATTTGTTCACATGAAGGAAGCGGTATGGGAAGAAGTGAAAGTGATCTTAAAAAACTTTGCCCAAACAGTATCGTTCATAAAGGATTAAGTATTCATGGAAGTCGTGTGGATGGATGTAGACAACAATTAGAAAGATGGTTAGGAGGAAAATAAAATGACAGATAACGCTAAAAATTACCATGAAAAAATGTTTCCAGGGTATGTTTCAGATTTTTTAAGAACAGATCCTGAATTTATTGAAGCTTTTGATAACTTCGCTTTTGATGAAGTCGTTAATCAAGATGATTTAGATGATAAAACAAGATTTATTTCAATTCTTGCAGTTTTACTAGGATGTCAAGGAATTGATGAATTTAAAGGAATGTTGAAAGCAGCTTATAATTTTGGAGTTACTCCTGTAGAAATGAAAGAAATTGTTTACCAAGCGGTAGCTTATTTAGGAATTGGTAGAGTTTTCCCTTTTTTAAAAGCAGTGAATAGTTTTATTGAAGATACTTTAGGATTAAAACTTCCTTTAGAAAATCAAAATGATCCAAATCCAAATCGTTTAGAAAAAGGAGAACAAGCACAAGTTGCTATCTTTGGTGAAGGAATGAAGGGATATGCGACAAGTGGTGATCCTAAAACAGTGCATATTCGTAAATGGCTAACAGATAACTGTTTTGGAGATTACTATACAAGAAGTGGTTTAGATTATAAACAAAGAGAAATGATTACTTTCTGTTTCTTATATGCACAAGGTGGATGTGAACCACAAGCGATTGCTCATGCTAAAGCAAATATGCGTTTAGGAAATGATCAAGATTTCTTAATTAAAATTGTTTCTCAAAATGTTCCTTTTGTAGGATATCCAAGAAGTTTAAATGCGATTGATTGTATAGAAAAGGCAGGTAAAGAATAATGAAAGAAGTTATGATTGTTGTCGGTGCTGGACAAATTAGTATGGCAATTGCTAGAAGAATGGGTGTCGGTAAGAAAATTATTTTAGGTGATAAAAATATTGAAAATGCAAAAAATATTCAAAAAACAATGGTAGATGCTGGTTTTGATGTTGAAATCATGGAAGTTGATTTATCAAGTAGAAAAGATATTTTAAAAATGATTGATGTCGCTAAAAGCTATGGAAAAATTAAAATGCTTGTCAATGGGGCTGGGGTTTCACCTTCACAAGCACCAATTGAAGCAATTTTAAAAGTAGATCTTTATGGAACTGCTGTTTTATTAGAAGAAGTAGGAAAAGTCATTGAAGAAGGTGGCGTTGGTGTGACAATTTCTAGTCAATCAGGTTGGCGTATGAAACAACTTACAGCTTTAGAAGATGAACAACTTGCTTGTACACCAACTGAAGAATTATTAGACTTAGAAATTTTACAACCAGAAAATATTAAAGATACTTTACATGCTTATCAATTAGCTAAAAGATGTAATGAAAAACGTGTAATGGCTGAATCTGTTAAATGGGGACAACGTGGAGCAAGAATCAATGCGATTGCCCCAGGTATTATCGTAACACCTCTTGCTCTTGATGAATTCAATGGACCAAGAGGAGATTTCTATAAAAATATGTTTGCAAAATGTCCAGCTGGTAGACCAGGAACTGCGGATGAAGTTGCTAATGTTGCTGAATTATTAATGAGTGATAAAGGAGCCTTTATTACTGGATCAACATTCTTAATGGATGGTGGAGCAACATCATCTTATTACTATGGACCATTAAAACCAGAGGAATAAAGATGAGTGATATTTTTACAAAACTAAAAAGTGGGCAACCTGTGCATATGATCAATGAAAAAGATTATCATGCCATTGCACATAAGGAAATGGATTTTTGTAGAAAACAATGTTTTAAAATCAATCATACATTTCCTGATAAAGAAGAAATATATGAATTAGAAAATGAGTTATTTAAAGGAAGATTACCAAAAACATCATTTATTACACCACCTTTTCAAGTAGATTATGCTTGTCAAATGGATATTGATGAAAAAGTTTTTGTGAATCATGATTTAACTTGTATGGCTGCTGGTGGTATCCTAATAGAAGAAGGTGTTATGATTGGGCCTCATGTTTCTTTATTAACTGTAAATCATGATTTCAATGATTTACAAGTGCTTATTTGTAAACCTGTTATTCTTAAAAAAGGTGCATGGATTGGCGCTAATACAACGATTTTACCAGGAGTAACTATTGGTAAAGGAGCTATCGTTGGTAGTGGTTCGGTTGTGACAAAAGATGTTGAAGACAATATGATTGTTGCTGGTAATCCCGCAAAAGTGATACGTAGTAAATAAATTTCAGGAGGAAAATAAAATGAATGATTTTCAATTTCAAAACACAACAAAAGTTTATTTTGGTAAAGACCAATTAGGTCATTTACATGAAGAAGTTTTAAAATATGGAAAGAGCGTCCTTGTTGTTTATGGTGGCGGATCGATTAAAAAAATTGGACTTTATGATAAAGTCATGAAAGAATTAAAAGATAATCATGTAGAAGTTTATGAACTTGCTGGTGTTGAACCAAATCCAAGACATACAACTGTTAATAAAGGAGCAAAACTTTGTAAAGAAAACAATATTACAGCTGTTTTAGGAATTGGGGGAGGATCTACTATTGATGCTTCTAAAGCCATCGCTGCTTTAACTCTTGCTGATACAGATAATATTTGGGATTTAGTAGAAAAGAAAGTAGCTTGGCATGATGCTTTACCTGTCCTTGCTATGCCTACAATTGCTTCTACTGGAAGTGAAATGGATAAATCATGTGTCATTGCTAATGTAGAAAAAGGTGTAAAAAGTGGAATCAATGGAGATATCTTAAGACCAAGAGCATCTTTCTTAGATCCTACTAATACATTTAGTGTTTCACCTAAACAAACAGCTTGTGGTGGATTTGATATCATGGCTCATTTATTCGATATGAACTATTTTGTTAATAGTGATAAATATCCATTACAATTCAATGTTGTAGAAACATTATTAAGAACAGTACGCCAACAATTACCAATCGCTGTTGAAGAACCTGAAAACTATTCAGCAAGAGCAACAATGTTATGGGCTGCTTCATGGGCTTTAAATAGTTTTTGTACATCAGGATATAAAACACAAGCTCAACTTCATGCCCTTGAACAATTCTCATCAACTTATGATATGACTCATGGTTTAGCCCTTGCTATTATTACTCCTAAATGGATGACTTATTTATTAAACAAAGATGAAACTGTTGCAGGAGACTTTGCTCGTTTTGGTTTAAATGTCATGGGTATTCAAAATCAAGGTAATGACATGGCTAATGCAAAAGCAGGAATTGAAGCTTTACAAAACTTCATTAAAGATGAACTTCATTTACCTACAACACTTAGTGAAATGAATATTACAGATGAAAAATTTGATGAATTAAAAGTAAAAGCATGTTATGGTCAAGATTCTTTACCAAGAGCTTATCGACCATTAAGCCAAGAAGATTGTTTAAATATTTATAAAATGTGTTTATAAAAGACAAGACCTCAGATTTCTGAGGCCTTTTTTTATTCATTACATTTTATATTATTTTGTTTATGAATGGCTTCTGTTCCTGCTTCAATAGCTGTTTTGTAATACCAAAGCTTATGTTGAATAACCTTCATTTGTTTTTCTAATTCATCCAATTCTTTTTGAACGATTTTTTCTCTTTCTAAAAATAAATCATATCTTTCTTGTAAAGAAGCATCTCCTCTTTTAATTTAAAATAAAACATTTTTATTTAATTTTTAAGAGGAGTGTTGACTCTAAACTTAAGTTCAGAGTTAAGATTCAATTAGGGAAAAAAGTGATGCATGAAAGATTTTAAGTATTATTGTCCGACCCCGTTTTTAAATATGTGTTTGTAAAAAAGATAGATTTAACGGAGGAGAAATTTTGAAAAGAAAAAAGATAAAAAAGATTATAGTAATTATTTTTTTAGTCATTATTGTTGCAATAGGTGGAATCTTAGGGTTTATCAAATTTTATCCAAGTATTGGAAAATTGCCTAATCAAAGTATGCAAAGAAGTTACCAACAAAAAACGAAGCTTTATTACGATGGTGAATTTCATAATAGTGAAAATATTCAATGGGATAATGTGGAAGAAGGAAAAAAATCAGAGAATGTTTCTCCCAAAAAAGATGTACCAATAAAAAAGAGAAAAAATATTAAAGATACTGTTATTAATGATATGAAAATAACATGGTTTGGACATTCTACGTCTCTATTACAGATACACAGTATGAATATTTTGATAGATCCTATTTTCTCTAATTATGCTTCACCAGTAAGTTTTATGGGATCAAAAAGATTTTCAGAAATTGCCATGAAGACAGAAGATTTACCCCATATAGATGTTGTTTTTATTTCTCATGGTGACTATGATCATTTAGATTATCAAACCATTAAGAAAATTGATCATAAAGTTGATACCTATATTGTCCCATTGGGAATAGATAGCTACTTAAAAGGATGGGGAGTATCGGATGATAAAATTATAGCTTTAAGTTGGTGGGAAGAAACGTATATAAATGATGTTCAATTTACGTTGACAGAAGCACAGCATTATTGTGTTAGAAATCCGTTAGGATTTAATGAAACATGGTGGGGTGGTTTATATGTTAGAGATGAATATCATAGCTTTTATTACACGGGAGATAGTGGTTATAATACTTTCTTTAAAAAATTGAATGAAAAATATGGCGATATTGAATTATTTCTTTCTGATACAGGACAATATGATCCAGCATGGAAGTGGTGTCATATGAATCCTCAAGAAGCCACACAGGCTGCAATAGATGTTAAAGCTAAGTATCATATACCAGTTCACTGGGGTGCATTTGTTCTATCGAATCATGCATGGAATGAACCTGCAAAACTACTTAGTCAATATGAAGCGGATTCAAATGTAAAAACGATTATACCAATGATAGGTGAAACAGTTTCCTTGAGCAAAATGGAAACCTATAACAATAAAACATGGTGGGAAGAGGAATCAAAATGAAATTATTAGCAAGCGATTATGATAATACACTTAGTTTTAATGGGGTTATTAAAGAAACTGATAAAGTAGCAATTCGTGATTTTCAAAAACAAGGAAATCTATTTGGGGTTTGTACAGGTCGTTCTTTGAGAGGAATTGTAGAGTTCACTGAAGGTATAGATTTTGATTTTTATATATTATTAAGTGGAGCTTATATACTTAATAAAAAGAAGGAAGTTATTTTAGAAAACAGAATTCCATTAAAACTTGTTCAAGAGATTCATCAGTTTGTTGGATTGGTAGATGCTTCTGCTAATTATCAAGATACAAATTATCAAGTCTATCAAAAAAAGAGAAAGACATCATTTGGAAAACAAATTGATTCTTTTTTACAACTTGATGATATAACAGATTATGTTAATTCATTTTCTCTTCATTTTAAAGAAGGGGAAGATGATAAAGCTAAAAAGACAGCGTTAAGAATAGAAAAAAAGTTTGGAGATCAAATTGCAGTTTTTCTTAATACAAGACATATTGATTTAGCTGCTAAAGGAAGTTCTAAAGGTAAAGCATTGCAAGTCATACAAGAGTATTATAATCTTGAAAAAAATCAACTATATGCTATAGGAGATTCATATAATGATTTACCAATGCTTAATGCGGTTGATAATAGTTATACATTTACGAGTTCCCCTGATGATATAAAAAAACAGGTAAAAACAATTGTGACATCGGTTTCTAAATGTATAGAAGATATAGAATTGAGGGACAAAAATGGAATATAGACAATTATTTCGAGGAAAAGAAAACATTAGTACAATTGGGTTAGGATTGGGTAATATTCATATTTCCAATGATCAGACAATTGAAGAAACAATCCGATATGCCATTGAAAATGGGATTAATTATTTTGACTTGTGTGGCGGTAGAATAGGTGTTTATGAAGCATTTGGAAAAGTTGTATCACAACAAAATAGAAATAAAATTTATACTCAAATGCACTTTGGAGCAGTATATAAAGATGATAAATATGCATTTAGTCGTAACCTTGAACTAATCAAATCATCATTTGAAAAAGTATTAAAGATTTCTCAGTTAGAATATACTGATTTTGGTTTTATACATTGCATTGATGAAGAAGATGATTTTAACGATGTTATGAATAATGGATTATTTGATTATGTTTGTGAACTTAAAGAAAAAGGAATTGTAAAACATATAGGAATTTCGACACACACTCCTGCAATAGCTTCTAAATTTATGAAAACAGGGAAAATTGATATGTTTATGTTTAGTATCAATCCTGCTTATGATTATAATGAAGGACAATATGCTTATGGTAGTATTGATGAGCGACAAGCACTTTATCAAGAAGCTCAACGTCTTGGAATTGGCATATCAGTTATGAAGGCATTTGCTGGAGGACAATTGTTGGATAAGGATCGTTCACCATTGAAAATACAATTATCGATGTATCAATGCATACAGTATGTATTAGATAGACCCGGTGTTTTAACTTGTTTGCCTGGAGTGACATGTGTAGAAGATGTTAAGAATATTCTAAAATTTTATGAGTTGCCTTCATCACAAAAAGATTATTCTATTATTAATGAATTAAAGAATATTGGCAGCCTAGAACGTTGTGTTTATTGTAATCATTGTGCGCCTTGTCCTGCTGGAATTGATATAGGATTAGTTAATAAATATTATGATTTAGCAATAAATGATGATGAAAGAGCTGGAATTCATTATCAGCAGCTATCTAAACATGCAGGAGATTGTTTAAAATGTGGACATTGTAATCATAGGTGTACCTTTCATGTTCAACAAAAAGAAAAAATGGAGAAAATATATCATTTTTTTGGAATTTAGTTAAAAATATATTAGTAGAGGTAAGATGCTTTAATAAGCTGTTACTTTTTAATAATATTATGAAAAAAGTAAAAACAGGTGAATATTTTGCATCTATGATAATGAAATATTCTACCTGTTTTTTATTTTGTAATTCTATTTATTATGTGTTTAGTTTCTGATTTAAAAAAATAATTTTGTTATTTGCGACAAGGAATAATTACATTGGAAATACGTTATGCATAATATTTGTAATCAATAATGCCATATATTGATTGCTTTGTTTCATACCATTATCTAACCATTCATAAATTACTGATAAATATCCAGCAGCAAGAAAATTTCTTGTGTATAGAGATAGTTCGTCTTTTCTACTGTCATAAGGAAAAGATTCACGAAATAAAAGATACATTTCATTTACCATGTGTGCATCGCGCATCATAAGAAAGAAATCATGATTTTCTCGGATGAAGGAAAACAGAAGTTCAACATTGTGAAGATAGGTATTCATATTTTCTTCATTTGTTATAGGAATGGAATTGTAATAATTCATAACATATTGTTCTTTGAACCCATCTAGAAGGAGTGCTTCCTTGGATGGATAAATTCGATAGAATGTGCTACGGTTATATCCTGCTACTTGACATATTTCAGATATTTGAATTTCAGAATAAGGTTTTTGATGATAGAGTTTTAAAAGTGCTTCAAAGAAACATTTTTTTGAAAATTTATTTGAACGCATAACGCAACATCTCCTTGTAATGTGTCTATTATAGAACCAACATACTTGATATCAAGTATGTTAGAAAATAAGATGTAAATGCAACATATGTTGCATTTACAATTATATCTTAATTTATAAGGAGGGACAATTATGGTGTTATGGTTTATTGGAATCACAAGTATTTTGCTTGGAAGTATAGAACAGTTTTTGATCAATGAAAGTCAGATAATGGCATTAATCATTCTACTCATAGGTATGAGTGTATTATTTATTATAAAAAAGAAAAATATAGATATTTCTATTTGGCAGTTAAATCTTTTAAGAATTGTCGTAGCATCTCATTTAATTGGAATATTTTCAAATCGATGGATTGTATATACAGGATTGGGTGTATTAACTGTCCTGTTTGGTATTGTCTTAACTATTGTAAATTTATGGAAAAACAGATCAGATAAGGTTATGAAAAACGTTTTAAAAATGGGATGTTCTTTAGTTGTTATATTACTTTCTATCATTATCATGGCAATCACATTTTTTCCAAAAGCCTCTTTTTCAGTATTTAAGTCAGTTATAAATGCTTATGGAAATGAAACAACGGCGACAGCTTATGAAGATACCTTGGAAAACGGTGCACATTTGGTTGCTAATATTCAATATGATACAGTTTATCCAAATGGTTTTTTAGATGTTTATTATACAGCTGTACCTAAATCAGATAATCCACCAACATTGTTATTTATTCATGGTGGAGGCTATGCAAATGGAGATAAGAGTAGTGGTGATCCCAATACTGGTGATGTAGATTACAGAGATTCATTGGCATATCGAGCATTGAATGAAGGATACAATGTTGTACAGTTTAATTATTGTTTGATGACAGAACACAATTTTCCAGATGCTATTATTCAACTTAATAGCGGTTTGAAATATCTTAAGGACAATGCTGATGATTTGAATTTAAATATGAATACGGTATTTCTTTCGGGTGGTTCTGCGGGTGGAAACCTAGCAGGTGTAATGGCTAATCTTCAGACAAATCCTAGCTACGCAGAAGAAATGGGAATTATACCGGCATTGGCTCCAAAAAATATCAAAGGAGTGGTATTTATCAGTGCATTACTTGATAATTCACAGTATGGTGTGACACATAATGTTGTCATTGACTATATGTTTTATTGGGCTGGACGTGTCTATTTGAATACAAATGAATTGGTTTATGATAAAGAAGCTTCACGACTATCAAATGTAATTGATAATGTGAGTGAAAACTATCCACCATCTTTGATTTCAGATGGAAATACTGGAAGTTTCTTTGATCAGGCATTTGTCATGAATGCAAGGCTAATTGAATTAGGAGTAGAATCTAAATTGATTTATTATCCCAAAACAGAGGCAACATTATCACATGGGTATGAAGATTTAGGATCTGACTATGCAAAAATCACACAGGATAGAATGATTGAATTTATGAACACGCATTGCAAATAATATTTAAAATGAATTTTCTAGTTACTATTACAATGATTATTTTATAATAGCATAGTTATAGATAATAAAAATTAATGGTAGATATCAGTTTTTTATACTAGCTCTTTAATTGTAATTTCTCGAAATGGTTTATGTTTAAGTTAAGTAACAAATGAGATATAAAAAAAACTGAATAAGTCTATTGACTCTAAACTTAAGGTTAATGTTACAGTTGCTTTGTTGGAAAGACAACAATGTTATTTAAGAATTTTGATAGGAGGAATTACAAATGAAAGAAGCTAAAGTAGTAGTTATTACAGGAGCATCCAGCGGAATTGGAGAAGCAACAGCACGTCTTCTTGCAAAACAAGGTAATAAAGTTGTACTTGGAGCAAGACGTGAAGAAAAATTAAAAAAAATTGTATCAGAAATTAAAGCAGACGGTGGAGATGCAATTTATCATCTTGTAGATGTTACAAAGGTAAATGAACAAGAAGCATTGGCACAAAAAGCAGTTGATGTATATGGGCAAATTGATGTTTGGATAAACAATGCAGGTCTTATGCCATTATCGTTAATGAGTGAAGATAGAGTGGAAGACTGGGACAAATGTGTAGATGTTAATTTAAAAGGTGTTCTTTATGGAATTCATGCATGCCTTGAAATTATGCACAAACAAAAGAGAGGACACATTATTAATATAGGTTCTCTTTCTTCACATCAAACAGGATTAACTTGTGGCGTTTATGCGGCTACCAAATTTGGAGTTCGAGCAATTAGTGAAACGCTTCGTGAGGAAGAAGCTGCAGCAAAATCAGGTATTCGTGTGACTATGATGGCACCAGGAATGATTGCAACAGAATTACCACAATCATTGACTACAAAAGAAGGACGTGATGGTATGCAAGAAGCATATGATGCACTTGCAATTCCAGCGGAATCTGTAGCAGAAAGTATAGCTTTTGCAATAAATATGCCAGAAAATACAGGAATTAATGAGATTATTATTCGACCTACAGCTCAACAGTTATAGGAGTAGTATTTCATGAAGAAAAAGGTTATTATCAGTATTATTTTGTTTTTATTGGTTACATTTGCTGGATACGATGCGTGGAATGTTAGGAGTCAAAGAAGTAATGATGTTGTATCAAAATCGAAAACAAAAGAAAAAAATAAGGATAATAGTACAAAAGGAGATTCTTCTTTGGAAACTTCTCATTCTACTCTAGAGGATGTCATGAAAAACATAGAACTGGGTACAGTGCCGAAAAGGTATTATAAAAAAGCAACAAAACAAGGTACTTTAGAAACTTTTACTTACGACACGAAAAATTATGTTGGAAATGAAAAGGCGATTAAAAGTAAGGCAACAGTTTATCTACCTTATGGATATAATCATAATGATGGTGAGACAAGATATAATATTTTATATTTTCAACATGGGGCGTATGGAAACGAAAGAACATGGATGTATGAATATGGTAATGAATTTAAAAATATGATTGACAACATGATAGAGGATAAACGGATTCCACCATTAATTATTGTTATGCCTTTTCTTCCATCGGGAAATGATTGGTATCATGATACAACTCCTATTTTTTATTCCAAAGAATTGAAAAATGATTTAATGCCGAGCGTTGAAAGTTATTATCATACTTATGCAATAAATACGACGGATAAAGGATTTGAAAATTCACGTTCTCATCGTGCTTTTGGGGGATTTTCTGCCGGTGGAACAACTACATGGAATGTATTTCTAGAAGGAATGGATCGTTTTGAATATTTTATGCCTATGAGCGGAGGTTTGACTCTTGGAGGAAATGGATCAACCGATGTATCAGATGCTACTTTGATTGCAGATACAGCAACGTCTTCCGGTTATAGTAAGCGTGAATATTATGTGTTTGCTGCAACAGGAACGAAAGATGTTGCATATAAGGGTTTAACGGCACAGATTGAATATATGAAAAAACTAACAAATGCATTTGATTATACAGATAAGGGATTTGCAGATGGTAATTTGATGTATTATACAGTAAAAGGAAATCGACATGATTATCAATATACCTATGAATATGTTTTTAATGGATTACAAAGTTTGTTTTCATGGTATGAAGAAAGTGGAATAAAATAGAGATATAATTTGCATATTGAAATGTATAAAAATAGTATATTTTTCAAATCAGGAAGTAATAAAATATAATAGTAAATTATAATTTGTGAAATAACTATCATTAAAAAATGAATTTTTTAAAAAGAAAATTTGGACAAAGGGTGCTAATTGAAAATAGTACCCTTATATTTTATGTTTTTTTATGATTGGATTTAAAAAATAAGTAATCAAATTACTATACCTATAGTTTTTTGATTACTTGGGCTTTTAATAGCTACTGAATATAATTTATTTTATTCATTACATTTTATATTATTTTGTTTGTGAATATCTTCTGTTCCTGCTTCAAGAGCTGTTTTGTAATACCAAAGCTTATGTTGAATAACCTTCATTTGTTTTTCTAATTCATCCAATTCTTTTTGAACGATTTTTTCTCTTTCTAAAAATAAATCATATCTTTCTTGTAAAGAATCATCTCCTCTTTTAACCATTTCAACAAACTGTTGCATTTCTGCAATCGACATACCAGTACTTTTAAAACAATCAATTACTTGCAACATTTGAAGATCACTGTCTTTAAATAAACGATATCCACTTTCCGCCTTTTCTAAAAAAGGAAGTAATCCTTTTTTATCATAATAACGAATGGTAGAGATAGGAATATTCATTTTTTCTGATACTTGTTTAATTGTATAGGGCATAAAATAACCTCCTTTAATCTAAAATAAAACATTTTTATTTAATTTTCAAGAGGGGTATTGACTCTAAACTTAAGTTCAGGGTTAAGGTTTAGATGAAGAAAGGGAGGCGTTAAAAAATGGAATATGTAAAATTAGGGAATACGGGATTAGATGTCTCAAAGATTTGTTTAGGATGTATGAGTTTTGGAGAACCAGAAAGAGGTTATCCTTCATGGTCTTTAGATGAAGAAAAAAGTAGAGAAGTGATTAAAAAAGCCTTGGATTTAGGAATCAACTTCTTTGATACGGCTAATATTTATAGCGATGGTTTTAGTGAAGAAATTTTAGGGAGAGCTTTAAAAGACTACGCTAAAAGAGATGAAATCGTTATTGCGACAAAGGTTTGTTTAGCAACAGGGAAAGGACCTAATAAAAAAGGACTTTCACGTAAACACATCTTTGAAGAAGTAGAAAACTCTTTAAGAAGATTACAAACAGATTATATTGATCTTTACATTATTCATCGTTGGGATGAAGAAACACCAATTGAAGAAACGATGGAAGCGTTACATGATTTAGTGAAGATGGGAAAAGTAAGATACATTGGATGCAGTAGTTGCTATGCTTGGCAATTTGCTAAGGCACAACATGTTGCTGAAAGTCATGGTTGGACAAAATTTGTATCGATGCAAAATAAATACAATCTTTTATATCGAGAAGAAGAAAGAGAACAAATTCCTCAACTGATGGATATGAAAGTTGCGATGACATCTTATCAACCATTACAAGGAGGAAGACTTGCCAGAAATGAAGGAGAAGTTACAACACGTTCCTTAACACAAATAAATAAGGGGATAGAAATCTACAGTGATGCTTGTGAAAAAGTCATTTCAAAACGAGTTGAAGAACTTGCAGAAAAACACGGATGTTCAAAAGCAAATATTGCATTAGCATGGCAGTTTACAAAACCTTATGTAACATCTGTTATTGTTGGATCATCTTCACCAAAGAGAATCGAAGATACCGTGAAATGTTTAGATGTTAAGTTAGATAAAGAAGATGTAGCTTATTTAGAAGAAGCTTACATTCCACATTATGTGAGATTCTAATCTGAATAAAAATTAAAAGAGAAAATAAGTTTTACCCTAAAAAAGTGTATAAAACCCCTTTCCCCAAATGGAAGGCTATTCTATTTGAGGTGAGTTCGTAGGTTCTTTTCTGATGAATTGTAGAATTTCTGCTTCAGATAAACCAGTGCGGC
>CAVESC010000003.1:0-61162 GCA_963618275.1 Bacteroidaceae bacterium | reverse complement strand
TTTCTTTAGAAATACGAAGGCAACCTGTCATGATGCCTTTTTCTAAAGCATCATTCGTTTTAAGTGATGAAGAGAAAACACTTCTTAGAAAATTGACCATTTCGTCATAATAATTATTTTGATAGGCTGATTGTAAAGGAACATCATATTCATCAATAAGAATAATCACTTTTTGATGATAATAAGTACACAAAGCATTAGATATTACTCTTAAAGAAATTTTTAAATCTTCAATATCAGCTATGCGATTATGAAATTTATTTAAAATTTCTTTTGTTGTATTAGTTAATTGAGCTGAAGATAATATTTCCAAATTTTTTTCTAATAATTCATAGATGATATTAGAAAAAGCAATTATTTGAGCTTTAAAAGAAGAACTTTTCATATCTTTTAAACTAATGAATATTGTTGGATATTGATTTTGATGTTTTAAAGCATCTTTGTTTTTTGAAATATTTAAATCATTGAATAAATAAGCATTTTCTTTTTCTTTGATAGAAAAGAAATAATAAAGCATAGACATATTAAGCGTTTTACCAAATCTTCGAGGTCTTGTATATAAAACAACTTGTTCATTTAAGATATCTTCAATTAAGTTGGTTTTATCTACATAATATGCCTTCTTATCAATCATTGTTTTAAAGTTTTCTATTCCTGTAGGTATTAACTTCATACAATCAACTCTCTTTCTTATAAGTATTATACAAGATATAGATTTATATTTCTATTGGATTATTTGTCACATAAAAAGAAAAAGCTTTGGACAATGCCCAAAACTTTATGGCTAGACTAATCTTATATATTATTTATATTTTTTGTTATTTTAATATAATTTAATCTTTCATCCCAAACTTATAAAAGAATACCAAATTATTAAATGATTCCAATGTATCTGGATGATTTTCTCCCAATATTTTCTTTTTTCTCTTATATACAATTTTTTCTAAGTCAATTGCTCTATTATAGTCTTCTCGATTATAATAAATCATTGCTATATTATGTAATGAAGTTAATGTATCTGGATGATTTTCTCCTAATACTTCTTTCTTTGTTATATATTCTATTTCAACTAATTCTAAATAATTATCATAATCCCCTAAAGTACTATAAAAAGATACAAGGCTCGCTATTAAACTTGATGAATGTGAATCATCTTCTTTTAAGCTTGCTTTTCTTTTTGCATACTTAATAGTTTCCAAATCTACTTCTTTACTATAATTAATTAAGTCGCTATAACAAACTAATACATCATATTCTGAATCTAGTATATTAGAATCATCTTCACCTAAAACCTCTTTCATTTTTCTATATTGTATTTCAGCAAATTCAAAAGCTTTTTCATAATTTTCTAAATTACTATAACAACTTGATATATGACCTAATACTTGTAATGTATTTAGATGATTTTCACCAAAAACTTCTTTTGATTTATCATAAACTAGTTTAGATAATTCTAGAGCTTTATTATAGTCTTCTAAATCATAATAATCACTTGCTAAACAATCTAATTTTTCTATATATTTTTTTGTTTTTTCAATATCGTCATTTCCATTATGATTTTTTAAATAATCAATTATTTTATTTATGTTATATCGCTCTTTTTCCATATTTTTTCTCCATAATAAAGCTTTATCAATCAACTATTTTTTAATTTAAATCTTATAGTTAAAGCTTTTTACTTAATTTATATTTTTATTGTATCATATTTTTTATTCATAAATTATCAAAGAAAACGTTAAATAAGTAAAAAGAAAGAGATAGCAGTTAACCTATCTCTTAGCCTTTATATTCTAATTTCTGTATGTACTTCATTTTTATTATCTTCATCAAACGCTGTTATCTTTAAAATTCCTTCTTCATTGATAGAAAATGTTACTTTAATTCTTGGTACACCTTCTTCTCTAGGAACGATATCACTAATTGTTAAAAAACCAAGTGCATGATTCTTAGGATCGTAAACATTTTTTAAAACATTTCCTTCAAATACTTCAAAATCCAATTCTGTTTGATTATCACGATTAGTTGTATAATACGCATATTTTTCAACAGGATAAATTGTTTGATTTTCAATAATGACAGAGAATTTATCATCTTTAACCTTGACACCCAAATTATAATTAAGTTTAGGAATGATTTTTTTTCTTTGTTTTTTAACTCCAAATTTACTTGCAGCCCCAATAGCTACAACTGTATCTAAATTATCATCTAATGTTGGAATTGGTAACAATTCATGAATTACCTCTTTTGCAAATGGTAAATTCATTGAACCTCCCACATAAATAACATGTGATAAATCAGTTACTTGAATATTACTGTTATTTAATTTAAAAATAACATCTTCTACTGCTTCTTTAAAGTTTAATAATAGTCTTTGTGTTTCAAAATATTGCTTATAATCATCTAATGTAACATCACATTCAAAATCAACAGCTTCTCCGTTATAAATAAATAAACGTGGAATTTCAACATGTGTTTGATGTTGCATACTTAATTCAATTTTAGCTTGTTCCGCTTTTTCTAAAAGTCTTGCTTTAGCTTTTTGAAAACTATTATTCGTATCAAAAATATTTTTAAGAATATCAGAATCTTCTATTTGATCTAATGAAAAATCTAAAAACCTATATTTTTCATTATTAACAATAATATTGTAGAAATAATGTAACATTGCTTGTGTAAAATCATCTCCACCTAATCGATCATTTCCTCCAGTAGCTATTACTTCATATTTTTCATCATCATAACGAATAACAGCAATATCTAAAGTTCCACCACCAAAATCAGAAACAAAATAAAGAGATTCTTTATCTAATTGAAGTTGTTCACCATAAGCAAGAACAGCAGCAATTGGTTCCTTTAAAATTTCAACCTTAACAAATCCAGCTCTTTCCCCTGCTTTTTTAGTATTTTCAACAGCGTTGATTGAAAAGTTATTGGGAACAGTAATCACTGCTTCTATTTCATCTTCATGTCCTAAATATTTATAAATTGCTTCTTTTGCTTTTAAAAGAATTTTAACAGCAATATCTTCAGCACTAAAAGATTCATCAGAAGCATGAAATTTCTTTTCATTTGAATCCATAGAACGTTTTGTTGATTTAATATAATTTTGTGGATCCATTAAACCTCTTGTTTTCGCTCTTCCACCAACTAATTCGATATCTTTTTTTTTATTTTTATAAAATACAGATGGTAACAATGGTTCATTATCAACTGGAATATTGCAAATACCATCTTTACTTTTCATTTGTACAACTGTATTTGTTGTTCCTAAATCAATTCCTACTTCTACTGCCATTTTCTTTCTCCCCTTATTTTTTTCTTAAAGAATTCCAGTCAATACTGTTATCATATGACTCTGCAATATGTTCTATATCTTCTGCATGAATAACCAACATCCCTTCTTCTGTCAATGTAAATGTTATATCCACTTTTGCTTGACCTGCTGGTTGAGGTCTTAATCCACTTATTATAAAACTATAAATCACCTTGTTTTCAGAAGATAAATAATCGGATAATTCGTTTCCTTCAACAACTGCAAAAAACATGCCTGGTTGATTATCATTAACAGTAATATATCTTCTAGTCATACTTTCCTTCATTGGAAATTCTGTCCCTTGTGGAATGATTGGCGATAATTCTCCAGAAACAATATCAACTCCTATATTATAATTTAATTTATGAGAAACATAGACTGGTGAATTATCTTCTGTCATCCCTTTTGAATATACTGCTGCCCCTGTTGCTACGATCGTATCTAAATCTCTATCCAATGGCTCTTGTTGGAAGATTTCACTGACGATTTCTTTTGCTCTTGGCAAGTTCATTGATCCTCCTGCAAAAACTACATTCGTTATATCTTCCTTATTGATATCTTCTTCTTTTTTTATACTTTCTAAAGCATCTTCGATACAATATGTAAACTTATTAAAAAGATTCTTTGCTCTTCTTTCAAATTTTTCTCTTTCGATGACCATTTGAAAGGATACTGGTTCTCCTCCTTTTTTATATAATGCTGGAATGTCTACAGTTGTTTTTCTTTGAACACTTAAGTCTCTTTTTGCTTCTTCTGCTTTACTTTTGATTCTTGATTTTGATTTTAGATATTCTTCATTTGTTGAAAATACACTTTCCAACATTGCATTCCCTGTAATACTTTCAACTGAAAAATCAATTTGATTTTTCTCAAGAATTTCATCCTCTATCATCTTTTCAATCTCTTCTGTAAAGTCATCTCCTCCTAGTCGTGGATCTCCTCCTGTATAGATAGTTCTATATTCATTCCCCTCTACTCTAACAACAGATAGGTCATCTGTTCCTCCTCCTAGGTCAATGACCATATAGATTCCATCTGCATCTTTTTCAATTCCATATGCAATTACTGATGAGATAGGTTCCTTTAGTGTCTTAACTTTATTGAAGCCTGCTCTTATTCCTGCTTTTTTAGTTGCTCCAATGGCATAATTTCTATAGTTGGCAGGAATAGTAACTACTGCATTGATTTCACTTGCTCCTGTTTGTTTTTGTACCTGTTTATATATTTTTTCCAAGATTTCTTTGGCAACATCTTCTGGTGTATATTTCCCTTGACATTGACTGAAATAATAATTTTCTTCTTCCATATGTCTTTTAGATGATGAAATATAGTTTTCTGGATGCATTATTCCTTTTTGTTTTGCTCTTCTTCCAACTATTACATCACCGTCATCATAAAGACTGGATGGCAAAATTCTTTCATGATCAAATTCTACAATCTCTACTTTCCCATCTTCTTTCATGATGGCACATACACTGTTTGTTGTTCCTAAATCGATTCCTACTTCTACTGCCATTTTCTTTCTCCTTTTATTTCTTTCTTAAAGAATTCCAGTCAATACTGTTATCATATGATCCTGCAATATGTTCTTTATCTTCTGCATGAATAACCAACATTCCTTCTTCTGTCAATGTAAAGGTTAAGACTGCTTTTGCTTGACCTTTTGGTTGTAGTCTAAATCCTTTCATATCAAAATTATATATTTCCTTATTTTCAGAAGATAAATAATCGGATAATTCATTTCCTTCTATAATATGAAAACTGATATCTTTTTGATTATCATAAGCATTTGAATATGTTTTAGATATACTTTCCTTCATTGGAAATTCTGTTCCTTGTGGAATAATTGGATCTAATTCCCCACCAAAAACTCCAATTCCAATATTATAATTCAATTTATGTATAACATCGACTGGTGAATTATCTTCTGTCATCCCTTTTGAATATACCGCTGCTCCTGTTGCTACGATCGTATCTAAATCTCTATCCAATGGCTCTTGTTGGAAGATTTCACTGACGATTTCTTTTGCTCTTGGCAAGTTCATTGATCCTCCTGCAAAAACTACATTCGTTATATCTTCCTTATTGATATCTTCTTCTTTTTTTATACTTTCTAAAGCATCTTCGATACAATATGTAAACTTATTAAAAAGATTCTTTGCTCTTCTTTCAAATTTTTCTCTTTCGATGACCATTTGAAAGGATACTGGTTCTCCTCCTTTTTTATATAATGCTGGAATGTCTACAGTTGTTTTTCTTTGAACACTTAAGTCTCTTTTTGCTTCTTCTGCTTTACTTTTGATTCTTGATTTTGATTTTAGATATTCTTCATTTGTTGAAAATACACTTTCCAACATTGCATTCCCTGTAATACTTTCAACTGAAAAATCAATTTGATTTTTCTCAAGAATTTCATCCTCTATCATCTTTTCAATCTCTTCTGTAAAGTCATCTCCTCCTAGTCGTGGATCTCCTCCTGTATAGATAGTTCTATATTCATTCCCCTCTACTCTAACAACAGATAGGTCATCTGTTCCTCCTCCTAGGTCAATGACCATATAGATTCCATCTGCATCTTTTTCAATTCCATATGCAATTACTGATGAGATAGGTTCCTTTAGTGTCTTAACTTTATTGAAGCCTGCTCTTATTCCTGCTTTTTTAGTTGCTCCAATGGCATAATTTCTATAGTTGGCAGGAATAGTAACTACTGCATTGATTTCACTTGCTCCTGTTTGTTTTTGTACCTGTTTATATATTTTTTCCAAGATTTCTTTGGCAACATCTTCTGGTGTATATTTCCCTTGACATTGACTGAAATAATAATTTTCTTCTTCCATATGTCTTTTAGATGATGAAATATAGTTTTCTGGATGCATTATTCCTTTTTGTTTTGCTCTTCTTCCAACTATTACATCACCGTCATCATAAAGACTGGATGGCAAAATTCTTTCATGATCAAATTCTACAATCTCTACTTTCCCATCTTCTTTCATGATGGCACATACACTGTTTGTTGTTCCTAAATCAATTCCTACTTCTACTGCCATTTTCTTTCTCCTCTAAACTTTTAACATCCAATTAAATAAAAATTTAATCTATAATAAGCGTATCCTTAATATTATTTCATAAAACCACTAATTTTTATTTATTTTATATAAATAAATGACCTTTTATTGATAATTAGTATAATGTTTTACACTTCCATCTGCATTATACATTGTACTTCTTATTTTTTTCCCTGTTGAATCATAATCGTATATATAATAATAATTAATACTTCCATCTGAATTATAAGTTGTTGTTTTTATATTATTTCCTTTTTCATCATAATCGTATGTACTATAATATTCAATTGCTCCATCTGCACTATAAGTTGTTCCTTTTAATGTGTTTCCTTCTCCATCAGACTCATAAATACTTACTTGAGATATATTTCCATTTTTATCAAAATTATAAAATGATGTTTGCGATCCTATTTTTGTTCCATCTTCTAATATGTTATATTCACTATCCATCCAAACATTTCCATTTTTACTGTAAGCTATATGTTTTATTAGATGCCCATTATTATATTCGCTCTCAGATCTCATTTTTCCATTTTCATCATAATATATTGTTTTTTGTTTTGTTCCATCTTCATTATAGTTGTATTGGCTATAAAGAACTCCTTTTTTATAAGTTTTTTCTATCTTTATCTTTGTTTTTTCACTATCATAGTATTCTTTTTCTTCATAATTCCTTACAATCTTATGATATATATTTCTTACTTCATTATTTTCTGCAATTTTACTACATATACTATTTCCAAAAAAGAGATAATCAAGTGCTAGTACAACAACTACTAATTCAATTAGGACACTGCCTATAGATTTTATCTTTTCTTTCAAAGATGTCATTTCTATTAAATTTTTCTTCTTAGGTTTTGAAATTTGATGAACTTTTTTTCCCTCTTTATCTGACAAATTTGAAACAGTTTCCTTTGCTGGGATTGGTAGATTTTTTTCTGGGTTTGGTAAATTATTTGCCACATACATCCCCCCTATCTCAATATCATTAATTAGATATATCTAATATTTTTATTTATTTTAAAAATCAGATTCTTTTATTTCATCATCCTTATTTTCTTCATCTTTAAATTTTTTCAAAAGTTCTTTTTGTTCTTGATTGTTGATATCTCCATTTTCTTTTATATCTTCATCTTTAGAATCTTCATTAATTTGTTGATTTTGATTATTTACATCTTCTTGTAAACTTTCACTATTTTCATTTTTACTTAATGCCATAGCTGTTTGATAAATCATTTCATTAAGTTTTTGAGATGTTTCGTACATATCTTTTAATAATTCTCTATCAGGATTTATAATATGAAGTTCTTCCTTTTTATCTTCTTGAGATTCAGGTTCTTGTTTAGCTACATTTAACTTAGCAATTTCATCTTTCAACAAAGCATATTGTCCTACAATATTATTGACTTTTCTCTTCATATCTTCTTTATATGCTGAATCATCATCATTACTATCTCGAATATCTCTAATAAGATTTTTATTACGATCAATAGCATTATCAACATTATTTATTTTCTTTTCTAAGTTATCTATTTTTTCAACAAGACTACATAAATCTTCTGTATAATCTGGTATTTCTTTTTGTCTATTTTGATGATTTAATATATATTCAATATCTTGTTTTATGCTACTTATATCTTGGATTTGACTATTTTTAAGATTTTCGATTTTTGTTTTCAAATCATTTAAATCATCTGACATTCTATTTGTGTTATCCATTTTTTCTAATTGATTATAAATTTTATCCATATGTTCTTGAAATAATTTTTTAAGTTTTAGTGATTCTTTTGCTTCATGAATAAATGCTAAAATATCATTTTTTGAACATACAACATTTTTTAAAGAATCATAAATATAAATTGTATTTTCTTCTTTATTTCGAACTAAACGAAATTGTTCTGATGGTATTCTTAGTTGTGGTTGTAAAAAAATATCATATATAAAATCTACTACTTCTTCATAGTTTTTTTCTATTTTTACCTTTCTAGGTTTTTCTTTCCCATTAACTTTAAAATGTATTACAATTGTATCTGTACTCATCTTTTTTCCTCCTATACTTTTTAAAGTACTTTAAATGTATTGATCTTATTATCTTGATTATAAATTTCAAGAGAAATATGTCCATTATTAGCCTCTCTTGTAAGAACAATAGAATGTTCTCCATCTGCATATTCACTTAAATCTATTACATTTAATAATACACAATCATCTATTTGTACATCTTTGTATCCTTCATAAATGCTAATACGAAATCTTTCTCTCTGTGGTATTTTTGTTTTAATACTTCTTTTTTTCGTAGAACTATATGCTTGAATCTTTGGTAAAAAAATGAAACGATCCCCTCTTTTTCCTACAAATCCTATACTCTTTATAGTATCTACAATCTGATAATGCATTTTCCATGCTTCAAAAGCTCCTAAACAAGCCAAATCATCTTCTCCAATCATAATTTCTTGATCTATGTCAAATTCCTGATTGATTGTTTCTTGAAGGCCGTATACTTCTCTAGCATCTCCTGTATAAATTATTTTACGAATTTCTCCTTTTGATTTTTGACTTTTTTGTATGCATTTTGAAATTGTTTCTTGAAGAATATCTATATTTTCTTGAAGCACTTCAATAAATTGGTCTCTTGTTATAGTTTCACCAAATTCCACATACGCATCACCCAATACTGTGTAAAAATCACAAGGTGTTTTTTCTTCCCTGTTTTGAAAATGATCAATAAGCTCTTGAAGAGCTTCTTCTAAATTTTTTTGATCAGAAGATGATAGATCATTATATTTTAAATCACCTTCCATTAAAGATAATATTCTCTTTGAAAGTAATGAATAGATGTTGAATTCATTATTCGATTCATGACTATCTAAATAGAAAGTAAATTCTTGATTGGTTTGTTTGATATCAAATATTTTTACTTTTATTGAATCATAATCAATATTGACCATCATAAAGCTATCTTCTTCTAAATATTGAAGTTGATTCTTTTTTACATAGCCAAAATAGCTAGCAACAGGTTCTTCAACTAATCCACCTAATGGAAAATTAATATCTTTTAAAATAGTTTTTAATTGTTGCTTCTTTTTTGATGTGAATTCATTAGGAATAACGATATGCATTAAATCACATGGGTCATTTTCTTTTTTAGAATCTAACTGTTCTTTTACTTTAGAAAAATATGCTTTTACAATATCATCTATTGAAAGAGCTTTACCATTTAGACTATATTCTTTTCCAATATCATTTCTAAATGTTAAACCTACATTTTCAATATTGATTTCACCTTTTTTTGCAGGGTCTCCTACAATAACATCATTTCCATTAAATGAAATATTACTTTTAAATCTCTTATTTCTTCCCCCATATTCAATTAAATCATTATATCCTCTTTTTATAAATTGTCCGTTTTCTTCTTTACCAATAACTCCATAATAAAAGCCAAATGTTGTTACAAATTCATTCATCCTACTATCCTCCTAATTTCCATATGCTCACTTTCCCTTTTTGTAAAATACAAGGTTCTTCCTGATTTTTTACATGTATTGCATATGCATAGCGATAAAAATGATGAATGCAATCTACTTTTGTTTTATCATCTGTAATATTATCTGAAACATATTTTTCTGGATCAAAGGTTCTATCATCCCATGAGTCACCTTCTTTACAAGAAATTGTATAAATACCTACTTTTTCTAAAAAATCATTAAACATACTTACAATTTTTACAGTGGTTTCATTTTTTTGTTCAATATATAATTTAAATGTTTCAAAATAATCTCCATAGATTTTTACAATTGGCTTAATAATTTTATTAAGGTAATCGATAAAATCCATAGGTCTTTTATTTTTTATTTCATTATAGTTAATGTTTATTCTATTTTGTGTTTCAACTAAACGGTTATATAATTTTTGACTTAGCTTTTTTGAATCATTAAACTGTTTTAATTCATTAATAAGTAAGTTTAATGCTTCATCAAACTTTTTGTAATATTGTAGAAGTTCTTCATAGTCATTTCCAATTTCCAAAGTACCTTCATTTAAAGAAAAATAATCCAAAGTATTTTCTTTAAATTTATAGCTATTAGTTTCTTTATATTTTTCAACTAAATCTTTTCCTTTTACAATAAGCTCTTTAGCTTTATCTCTATCCATCATTAAACATCTTCCCTTCTAGCACTTCCAGAAAATATTTTTTCTTCATTTACAAATACATCTACATTAATAATGAACTCATTAGTAAGTTTAATTTTTATTTGTGCTGATTCATTTCCAATATTTCTATTTACAGTTTCACTCATACATTTTCCAATGAATTCTACTTCACTGTGATAAGTCATGATTTGTGGTAAATCTTTTACCTCCATTTCATCATAATTATAGAAAGATAATGAAATACATCCATCTTTGTTTAATAAATCAACTAATGGATAAGTAAGTGATACTTCACAAGGAACTTTACATCCCCTATTGAAAATAGTTTTTATATTAAAACGATTTGCGATAGCAAGACCTATTGTTTCTGATGTTTTTTGAATTGTTCCACTAAAATTAATAGCGCCCTCTAAATCTTTAGTACCATTTTCAAATATTTCATGAGCAATGATCGCTGCTCCTTTTCCTATCATTAACTCTTTATCTTCATTATTAATGATCTTATTTTCATCTTCAAAATATTCAACAAGTTTTTCTTTTACTAAAGGTATTAAAGAACTTCCTCCCACAACTAATACTTTATCAATATCTTGTATTGTTAATTGATTTCTTTTTAATAAAATATCTATTTTATCAATAGAGCGTTGAATATCTTTACTAATTTTAGATTCTAAATTATAACGAGTAATTGCCCAATCAGAAAATTCAATATTTTGTTTATTTGATTTTAAAATAATTGGATCATTATATGTATTAGCAAAAGAAACATATTCTTTTGCAGATTCAGCAGTTTTTCTTAGAACCTCTAAATTATGTAAATATTCATTTTCATCTAAAAAATCACTTGGATCATCAATATCTAATTCATAAGAAATTTGATCTTTTAAATCTACAAAAACTTTATTCGTAAAATCTTCTCCCCCTAAATGAACATCTCCATTAGAATCTGTAAATTCTAGGACACCATTTTTTCTTTTAAGCAAAGAGACATCAAAAGTACCTGCCCCTAAATCATAAACAAGTAATGATGAATCATCTTCAATATGACTAACTTCATAATCATAACAAATAGCAGCAGCTACAGGTTCTTGGACAATTAAAACATTTTCCATTCCTATTTGATTACCTGCTTGTTGGATTGCTTTACAAAGTCCAGCACCAAATTTTGCAGGAACAGTTATAACAAGTTGGTTAACTTGTGAATCGTTGACTTCAGAAAAACGCTCAATAAGACATCTTAAAAACTCTTGAATAGCATCTCTTGGTGGTAGCAATAATTCATTTTGATTTTCACTACAAATAACTTTATATTTACCATTTTCCATATGAGCTTCATTGCTTGTCAAACCTCTTTTAAAACAACGTAAAAGAGATTTAGGATGTATTAATCCCCTTGCAAACGCTGTGTTTCCAAATAAAACTTCATCTTCATTTTTATAGAATAATGCTGATTTAATATAATTTTTCCCATTTTCATGTAAAAACAAATAATCTCCTCGTTGATTAAACTTTGCAACAACAGAATTACTTGTCCCTAAATCAATTCCTACAGCAACTCCTGTAGAATCAAAAAAATCATTATCATCCATTCTAATCCCCTCCCCAATATTTTTAATTAGATATACCTATTATTGTCTATTTATTTTAAAAAATCACTCGTTTTAAATTTTCTTCTATACTGTTGCGTATCAGAATCTTGTTTAGCTTCATTTAATTTATCAATTTCTTCTTTCAATAAAGCATATTGCTCCATAATATCATTAATTTTTCTTTCCATATATTTTTCATGGTTTAAAATAACTCCTTTAGTAATAACTTTATTATGATTAACTGTCTTGTCAATTACATTTATTTTCTTTTCCAAATCATCTAATTTATTAGCAAGATTACATATATCATCCTTGTAATTTGGTATCTCTTTTTCCTTATTTTGATGATTTAATAAATATTCAATATCTTGTTTTATGCTGTTTATATCTTGTATTTGACTGTTTTTAAGATTTTCAATTTCTGCTTTCAAATAATTTAAATCATCTGACATTCTATTTACGTCACTAGTTATTCCTGATTGATTACCAATTTTATTTAAATACACTTCAGATGATTTTCTTATTAAGACATTCTTTGCTTCAAACAAAGCTTCTTGAATAATATCTTTTGAATATGTTACATTTTTTAAAGTATCATAAATATAAATTATATTTTCTTCTTCATTTTTATACATTTTAAATCGATTTGGTAACTGTGATGAATCTGTTTCTATATCATGAAAAATATCATATATAAAATCCACCACTTTCCCACATTTTTCATAATTTTCTTCTGTTGTAAACTTTTTGTATCTATTTCTTTTTTTTCTTTTTCTTAATTTATAATTTTTCCATTCTTCAAAAGCTCCTAAACAAGCTAAATCGTCTTCTCCAATCATAATTTCTTGATCTATGTCAAATTCCTGATCGATTGTTTCTTGAAGGCCGTATACTTCTCTAGCATCTCCTGTATAAATTATTTTACGAATTTCTCCTTTTGATTTTAGGGTATTTTGCATGCATTTTGAAATTGTTTCTTGAAGAATATCTATATTTTCTTGAAGCATTTCAATAAATTGGTCTCTTGTTATAGTTTCTTCAAATTCAGCATCTGCATCGATTAATCCTATATAAAAATCATACGGTGTTTTTTCTTCCCTGTTTTGAAAATGATCAATAAGATCTTGAAGAACTCTTTCCAAATCTTTTTGATCAGAAGATGATAGATCATTATATTTTAAATCACCTTCCATCAAAGATAATATCTTCTTTGAAAGTAATGAATAGATGTTGAATTCATTATTTGATTCATGACTATCTAAATAGAAAGTAAATTTATTATTTAATCCATACTTATCTAAATAAAAAGCAAATTTATTATTTGATTCATGCTTATCTAAACAGAAAAATTCTTGATTTACTTGTTCAATATCAAATATTTTTACTTTTATTGAATCATAATCAATATTGACCATCATAAAGTTATCTTCTTCTAAATATTGAAGTTGATTCTTTTTTACATAGCCAAAGTAGCTGGCAACAGGTTCTTCAACTAATCCACCTAAAGGAAAATTGATATCTGTTAAAATACTATTTAATCGCGCTTTTTCTAATATAGTAAATTCATAGGGAATAACGATATGTATTAAATCACATGAATCATTTTCATTTTTAAAATCTATCTGTTCTTTTATTTTAGAAAAATATGCTTTTACAACATCATCTATTGAAAGCGTTTTTCCATTTAGACTATATTCTTTTCCAAACTCATTTTCAAATGTTAAACCTACATTTTCAATATAGATTTCACCTTTTTTTGCAGCGGCTCCTACAATAACATCATTTCCATTAAATGAAATATTGCTTTTAAATCTCTTGGTCCTTGCCCCATATTCAATTAAATCATTGCACGCTATTTTAATAAACTGTCCATTTTCTTCTTTACCAATAACTCCATAATCAAAGCCAAATGTTGTTACAAATACACTCATTCTAATCCCCTCCTATTTCTCAAAAATCTTATCTTCAAGCAATCTATCTAATTGTTCAATATCTAATTGATTAAAATCACATCGTTCCTTTATCCCAAATTCTTCTATTTCTTTTTCTTCCAATAATATATTTTTACATCCATCCATCATTTGATCATTGACAAGTAAAATATGTCCACTATCAAGTAATGTTGCAGCAAAACCTAACATATTTTCAGGTGGATAAACAAGAATAACAAAACTGTCTCCTTCTAGAAAATCATCCATCATTTCTTCAATAACATCTTCTTCAATTTCTTCAAAAGTAAAATAATCAATTAACTTTCTTAAAGGATGATCACTATAATCATCATAATAAATAAAATGTGTATTTTGACTAAGTGGTCTTTGCATAAGCATTTGCAATAAGTATAGTGTTCCCTTTTGTTTATCTGGTGTTACAATTACATAATTATCATCCATCGAAAGTTCTTGATTTTGACCTACAAAATAAGTATTTTTTCCTAAATGATCTTCAAAATCTTTCTCAAAATTATCTAATTTTGAAATTTCAACTGGTTTTAGATTTTTTAAATATTCTATTCCTTGTTCATTAATTGTATCGACAAATAAATCAAATTGTTGATTTACAATAAAGCAAACTTTTCTATTCAATATATTCGCTTTCAAATAAATATAATTTTTAAATAATTCTTGATCATTTTTATTAAAATGACAAATAATTACTTGCATATTTTCTGGTTTATTAACAATTAATTCTTTAAAAGAATCTGGTAAATTTTGTCCGTTTTCAATAAAAAGAGAAATACGTTGTTGAGGATATTGAGTTATTTCTTCTTTTAATTGATTAACAAACGTATCATCTATTTTCACTTGTTGACAATTAGTATATTCATCTAATGAAAATAAGCTTTGAATAGGTTCATAATCATAATAAATATGTATTGCTTCTTCTGTACTTTTTATCATTGTACTGGATTCTAACGTAGGTAATATATAAGCTAATTGTTGTTTATCATCAAATTCAATAAGATAATCATTTAGTGTTTCTTTATATTTTAATTTGATACATTGATTTTCATAATTATTTTCTAAACTATGTTGTAAATTTTCTAAATAAACCCAATCTTGTTGTAAGTATTCATTTTTGGCATATAATGTTCCCACTACAAGTCCTTTAATTGTATTTTCTTGAGGATATTGTATTTTATTTTCTAATTCTGCACCAATAGCTTTACATTGATTTTTTAATAGTTCATTCGCTTTAATAATAATATGATGATTTTCTAACCATTGATTTTCATCTAATTGATTTAATTGTTTTTTACAATCATTGAGTACTGTTAGATTTTCATTAGCTTCAAAAGCTGTTTTTGTTTCCAATAAACGTTTTTTAAAACTTTCTATTGTTTTATTATAATAATCTTTTTCTTTTTTGTTATTTAAATCATAGAATGGACGAAGTTTTTCATTATATTCTTCAATAGCTTCGTTTTTATTTTGTTTGATTGTTTTATTTTCAAATTTTTCTTTTTTTCTTATATCAATATCTTGAACTTCAATTTTTTCATATATTTGTTTTAAATTTTCAAAATTAGTCATTTCTAATTGAAGTTGTTGTATAAGTTGTTGATAACTATGTTGAAATTCATTTCTTTTAGCTTCAATTAACTCATCTTTTTGTTTTTTTTCTTTTTCAGATTGAAAAATTGCATTTTCACTTGCCGTATTTATACTTTGTACTAACTCTTCTAACGCTTTTATACTTTGATTCATTATACTCACCCCTTATCTTGATAAATCCAAATCATAGAAACATCATCATCACTAGAAAAATAATTAACAAGATTCATCATATTTCTATGAAACTTTTCTCTATTTACCAAGTATAATTCTTCAACTTTATTAATAAAAACTTCTTCATTTTGAAAACTGCTTCCTCCATCACTTGTTAACATTAAACATCTTGGCAATGGAGAAACATAAATATCCATTTTAACATCTTTATATGCTAGAGAATCTGGAGAAATGCCCTTTTTCTTAATAAGTGATACAAATGATTGATCATCATATCGTACCATACATTTTCCATCTCCTACATTTAATAGAATCATTTTATCAGTTGTCAAAACGACGACTGATAAAGTCGTCCCATAAACAAACTTCATATCTTGTTCTCCTTGATCGATTGGATGAATCAATGTATGTTCTTCAATTTTTTTATACCACTCATTTTTAATCAAACAACTTAATTCTTCTAAAGAATCATCTTCAAAATCATTTCTATTTTTTAATAATTCAATAACTGTAAAACAAGCGATTTTAGCACCAATATGTGCTCGAAAACAACGTGGGTCCCCATGTCCATCAGCAATAACAGCAATTGTCTTATATGTATCTTGATAAGTTATACTATAATCTTCACATGGTTTTTTATTTTTTAGTTTTGATTTTTTCATATGAAGATAACTATTAACAGAATATTCCATAATTAAATTTTCCAAATTTTTTGACGAATATCAAAGAATGGATCGTCATCGTCTATATTTTCATCTTTTATTTTTGTTTTATGACCAATAGTTGTCATTGTTACAATTTCTAACATCGAAGCTAAATCTGCAATATGTGAAACATGAAAAATTCTATCTGCATGTTGTCCTGTAAAGTCCATCATTGCTTCATAATAAAATGAAGTACGAAATTTTTCTTCCGTCATTTGTTTATCAGTAATAATTGGTAAAGCTATTCTTGTAGCATGATGAAACCATTGATTTTCTTCACAAATATCTAATGAATCGAAATAATCGTCAGTAGGTTGTCCATTACTGATCAATAGAATAATAGGATGATAGTCATGTGCATCTTTTAAATATTTACTTTCTTCTAACTTATCATTTAATTCATTATAGAATTGACTATATTGACTTTCTGCATAATCAGTTGCTTTAAGTTCTGTAAAATTGTAGTTACTGATTTCAACTGGATTATTCATTTTCCATTTTGCTTCTTTATTATATTCAAGGATATTGATTGCTACTTTAGCAATATTATGTTCTTTATCAAGTGTCTTCATTTTTTTTATACAGTTTTCAATTGCACTATTTACTTCTGACATTTTAACATTCATAAGTTTTGCTGTATCTACAATCATTAAAATTAAAACTCTTTTTTCTTTTGCTTGATTAATTAATTCATTATCATCAATAAAATTTTCATCCATATTTAAACCTCCACAGTTGCTTTAATATGATGGTACTCAATCACATCATGTTCTTTTAAGATGATTACATCATTTTTATTTTTTTTAAAACCATTAATAAAAAGCTCATCATTTCTTACAACAATTTTATTTTCTTCTAAACATTCAAATAAAATTTTTGTAAAAAAAGCATTTTCATCAAATAAATAGGCATATATTTTTTTATATTCACTGATTAAAATAACTCTTTTAATCATCTTTATTTTTAAGAATTTATCTGTTGATAAAGGGAAAAAGGCTTGCTTAATAACTCCAGATATTTTCTTTTTTACTAGTTGATTATTACATTGTTTTAAAACATTCATCCATTCTTGATCCGTTAAACGAGATTGAGGATAGATTAAACCTGTTGTAAATGTTTTTATAAAAGCATTTTCTAAAACCTTTGGAAAATAACGTCCCCATCTTTTTTCTACAGTTAACGTACAATCTTTATAAAATCCATTATCATGATTAATAGGATCACACACAAATAGAGGATTTTTGCCAAAAAATTCAATTTCTTCTTCATCACTTGAAGGTGTTGACCATGTTCTTTTTCCCTCTAGAGGGTGATCATTGTAAAATAAACGAAATAAAATAACTCCTAAAGAATAATAATCTGTATAAAGATTAGGATTTGTTTTTCCTGTTACAATTTCAGGTGCTCGATATGTTGGTGTCCCCGAAACAAAGATTTTTCCTTCTTTATTACAGTTATCAACGTCACAAATAATAACCTTTTGTAACGACTTATCAATAAAGATAGATCCTGGATTAATATCCTGATAAACATATCCTTTATCATGAATCGCTTTAAAAGTAGCTGCAATAGCATATGCTATTTGTACCATTTCTTCAAAATTTAAGTTGTATTTATCTTCATAAATATATTTTTTTAAAGAAACATAACTTGGTGGAATACGTGGCATAATATAACCAAAGCTTCCTTTATAATCTTTTGTTAGAGAAAGTGGCCAAGTAATATTAGGAGCTGGTGATTTATCTTTGATCAACTTTTGAATATTATCCTTCATTTTTTTTGAAGCGAATTCTTTTTTATACCACTTTATAATTTTAGCGTTTGTTGTTGTATAAATATAAGCTTGTCCACCCTCACCAATATAATTAATAATTTTATATTCATCATTATCAATAAAAGATATCTTTTCATCATATGTTAAAACATCCATATTTATTCTCCAATAAGAACCCTTACAATCTTATATTGATTTCCTCTTGTAAGCACATTTACTGTTTTTTTAAATTCAGGATGTTCATTTTTAAAGCTTGCAAGTATTTGAGATAATTCTCTTTGAATCAACATAGAAGAAACATTTTTTTCACTTTTAATATATACTGCAATCTCTGATGTTGACTTTGGTAGTTCTTGATAAAAATAATCTTTTAATTGATCAAGTGATGAAATAACTAAATGATTTTTTTCAAAAAACAAATTATCAATTTCAGCTGTAGAAAGAGGATAGTGACAATTTGAAGAAATATCTCTATCCTTTTTGATCCATTGATCATTGACCATAAAGTGAGTATAAATTCCAAATTTTCCTCCACCATCTTTTTCAAAGATACCTCTCGTAACATCTAAATGATAGAAATTATTTTCATATTTTACCATATTCCAAGTATGATACTTTCCTATTGATTTAAGATATCCTAAAACTATAAAGCATGGAATATTTTGATAATCACATAAAAGTTTAAAAAGTACCGCTAAACCATTACACTCTTCTGAATGTTTTTTAAAAATAGAAATCATATCATATGTATTTTCAAAATGTTCTTTTTCTTCTAAAAACTTATAAGAATATTTTTGTACAAGAAAGTGGTAATCATCTAAAATATGTTGATAATTGTTTGTATTTTTATTTAAAATTGGTTCAATTTCTTTAATAACTTGATTTTCATAATCAGCTGTTTCTTTTTCATCGTAAATATAATGAAAAATTAAATTTTCTTTTTGTAAATCATATTGACAAAGATAAGGGTCTACATAAAAGAAACTTGGATTATCAAAATAAACATATTTAACAATATCTAGTAAACGCTCAATAGAAATTTTACTTTGTGTTACATTTAAAGAACTATTTCTTGATTTTAATGCAAGATAAATTTCTTGATAATAGTTTTTTTCTATAGAATCTGTTAAACTTTCTTGATAAAATTTATAACCTTCTTTAAACATTTTCCTATGTAGTCACACTCCCCTAAATGTGACATCTCCTTTCTTAAAAACTATTTATAACCAATCGTACTATTTGGTACCTTAAATCACTTGTATCTAATACATATGAAAACTTTTCTTGATATACTAAATTAAAATGTCTAAAAGCATTATGTACATTTCTTTCAATATCATAAAGAGAAACAGTTTGATTTGTTTTAATATAAACAACTATTTCTTTTGGATATTCCTGTAATTTTTGATAAATGTATTCATCAAGTTCATTTACTGATGAAACTGTATAATTATTTTTTTCAAAGAATACATTATGAATTCCTCTTTTATTTTGTGGATATTTAAAACCTTCATCAAATTTTCTTGTTTTAGAAATCCAATCATTATCAACTAAAAAATAAGTATATAATCCAAATAAACCTTTATTTTTATTCTTGCTTAAATCCCAAGTGCTATCTAAATTATAAAATTCACCTTCATACTCTACTAAATTCCAAGCATGTTTTCCCTCGCTATGGCATGTTCCTATAGCAATAAAACAAGGAACGCTTGCATAATCACATAACAATTTATAAACAAATGAAAATCCCATGCAAACAGATATTTTTCTTTCAAAAACACCTATCACATTATAATCTTCCTTAACACCATTTCCACCTCTAGCAACCTCTGGGTCATAAACACAAATACTAGAAATAAAATTATGAAGAATCAAAATTCGATTGTATCTATTTAAAGTTAAAATCTTATATTGATCAAAAAAATTCATAATAATTTTCTTGATTTGTTCTTCATATTGTTGGGTTGTTTTTTCATCATAAATATACTTGAAATAATAGTGTGCCGGCATTCCTGCTTGATAGCATCCACCATACATATCAACATAGAATAAACTTGGATGATCCATACATATGCCTTTAATGATTTCTTTTGCACGTTGTGAAGAGACATCATGATAATCAAAAGAAATAGCAGCTTTTCGATTTTTCATTGATTCGTAAGCATTTCGATAGAATTCTTTTTCAATTGGCTTTGTTAAATTTTCTTCATAAAAACAATATCCTTCTTTAAACATTCTCTTCTCCCTTTTTAAATATCATCTAACACTTTTAAAACATCTTCTAAAATAATTTCATAGTAAGGAATTGTTTTACGATGATATCTGTGAAGATTGATTTTTTCATAAAGTGTTCTAACAACATAATAATTTTCATCTTGTTCCTTGTTTTTCTTTTTATAAAGTGCAAATAACATTTGGATAGCACCTGTAGCTTCTAAAGAAATACTGATTTGATTTTCATTACATATCTTTTTGAGTAATTTATATTTTTCATTTACTGAATAATCTTGAAGCTCTATTTTATTAAAGATATTAAAGAAATCTTCATTTTGTTGATTAAAAGATTCTATTTCTTTAAAAGAAGAAATAACTATTATTTTTAGTCCTTTATTCCAATAATTACATAATGTTGTTATTTTTTTTATATCAAACATGATTTGTTTTGCATCAATTAAAATGACTTTTTTTAATTGATAAGCTATTTCTATTTGTTGTAAAAACATATTATCTAATGCATAGATTGATACAATACTTTTTGTTATATCTAAAGCATCATATAATTGACATAAAATATCTGCGAACTCTTTTTTACCACTTCCTTCATTTCCATAAATAAGTAATGGTGGTTCAATCGAAACGGCAATGTCTTGTTGTCTAAATTCTTGATCAATTTTGTTTTTTAAGATAATATTTTGAACATATTGATCTAATTGTTGATTTCTAACCATTGTCGAAACACGTTCTAAAATTTGATTTAATAATACTTTTTTATCTCTACTTTCATAATCATCCATTTCTTTTTTGATATTTGATGGTAAACAATTAAAATCAATAACTTGTTTATGAAGCATGATTCGTTGTTTTAAAAGACTACTAAATACTTCATAAGCAAATACTGCATTTTTTGAAATCGTTTTTCCTTCATAATATGAGTAAGTAAAATATTTTTTTAAGTATTCATGAAAGTCATCTGTTAATTCTTCTTTTTCTCTGTTTACTAATTCTAAAAAGACATCATCTATTTCATCTTGTGTATAAAATGGTATTTCTATTTTGATACATCTATCATCTAATACTTCATCAAAAATAGCTAAATCATCGTATGTATTCATAATAAGGTGCACTTTTTTTGATATTAAAGAGAGAAATTCTAAAAAATCTTTTTTCTTTTGTTGATCAACAATACTTATATTTTCAAGATAAATTACATCCACCTTTTTATCTTTTAAAACAATATCTATCGATGAGAGTTCGCTTTGTTTTAAATATAAAACTTGCATTTGATTTTGTTCTTTTTCTTCTAAATAACCAATAATCATCTTTGATAAAGTTGTTTTACCTGTTCCAGGCTGACCAGTGATTATAACATTACACTTTTCTTCTTTTTTATTTTCTATTTGACTTTTAAAAAACTCAAATTCTTGATTGATCTTTTTCATGATGTTTTCTCCTAAATTTCATTCATTTTTGTTTTTTGAAATTCTACAACATCTTCTTTAAGAATCGTATATTCATGCTCTTTATCCTTTTGTCCTCGACGGAAACGAATAATATTGATTTTTTCAAAAACTGTCATTGGTAAAGAAGCATTACGATCTAAAGATTTTCCATTTTGAACAAGCTCATCAAAAACTTCTTGTAATAATTCTTTTGCATCATCAGTCATTTCCAAACGATTTTTAATAATAATATTTTCAAACATTTTATAAAGTTCTTGTCCAGTGTAATTATGTAAATCAATTACTTCAAAACGTCTTTTCATTCCTGGATCTAGCTGTGTTAAAAATCTTTCTTTATTTTGCGGATAAATACACATTGCTACAACTAGATTTGGATAATTTTCATTATCAGCTGCGGCTTTTACAAAATCATGAATCATTAATGATCCTGATGCAGTTTCAACAAAGAAATTTGCTTCATCAATGCATAATAAGCGATTCGTACGATTTGCATTTTTTAAAGCTTTAGAAAAACTACTTTCGCCATCACTTTCCATATTTAAAGATGCTTTAACATCAAAACTTATAATATTTTCAGATGAAAGAACACCTAAAACAGATAAAAATCTAGCTGTTAATTTTAATAGTGTACTTTTCCCTGTACCTGGATTTCCTACAAATAATAAATGTTTTGTTTTTTCATTTGTAGAAATACCTCTTTTTTGATTATCATTTTTAATATCAATTTCAGTTTTAATATTTTCAAAATATTCTTTGATATTTTCGAATCCTGCATATTCATCTAGTTCTTGATAGATTTCTTCTAATGATTTATCAGGATTATTTAAATTATGAAGAATATGGGTAATTGGTTCTATAAAAGAAATTGGAAAATCTTCAATCTTAAGCATGTCTTCTTCATTTTCATTTTGATCTAATCTTTTTAAACGGTTTTCTGATAACTCATTAACTAGTGACTCTGCTAAAGCAGCATTATGTTTTTCAATCATGCCACTTCTTTCTTGGTAAAGAAAATAACCTCTAGCATAGTCACTGATGGTATAACCAAATCCATTTTTTTCTTCAGAAATTTCTAATTTTTCTGCTTTTCTTTTGATTTCAAAGATTTGATACAATTCTTCTGCAGAATAATCATTTAAAGTAAATTCTTGAAATCTTCTTTCAAATCCCTTATCTATTGCATAAAAAGCATCTCTATTTTCTGGATAAATAGCCATTACAATACGTAAATCAGGATAATTTTCAGAATCTTCTGAAGGATTTAAAATAGGTGAAACCAACTCTTTACCCGCATTTCCAAGATTACAATAATAATTAGCTTCATCAATAAATAATAATCTTCCTTTATCATTTGCTTCTTCAATTTGTATCGTTAATTCTTTTGAGGATGTTGATTCTGCTTTTAAAGAAATCATTTCATTGCTTGCTAGTGTCCCCATCTTATAGAAAAACTCACTTAACAATTTAGCGGTTGTTGATTTACCAGTTCCGGGATTTCCAATAAGTAAAATATTTCTTTTAGTATCAGTAATTTTTACTTTTTTGGCTTCTGCTTCTTTTTCACGTAAAACTTTATATCTTAAATTACTAATGAAATTCTTTAAAGAATCCATTCCTACATAATTTTTATCAATTTTTTCTTTAATCTCTTGAACAATTTTTTGATCACCAACATCCATAAAATAACGTTGATAATCCTTTGTAAAATCCTCAAGTTGAATTTCTTGACCATATGGATTACGTTTTATCATATTTTCTTTAACATTTTTATAAATATTATTAATATCTCCTGCATTTCCAAAGGATTGTTTGGGAGAGAATGCTTTAAAGTTTTTCATAAACTTTGTTAAATCTATGTCTGAATCGATAATAAGATTATCTTTTTTACAAAGATTTCTAAAAATGTTTTCCAAAATTTCTGAATTATAACTTGGAATTTCAATTTCTTTAAAACGACGTTGTAAGCCTTCGTTCATTTCATAAAGTTTACGCGTTTTTTTATACCCTGCTAGAATAATACAAACATCACGATCTAAAGCACGTGCTGTAAGTGTATCAATAGCTTCTTTCCTAAAGGCTCCTGCGTTATCATCTTTATTTCGATGAGGATCTTCATATAATGAATATGCTTCATCAATAATCAAGATTCCACCTCTTGCACTATCTATTAAACGATTCGTTTTAGATGGTGTTTGCCCAACATATTCTCCAATTAATGCTGAAGAATTTACACAAACAACATTTCCATTTTTTAAAATACCTACTTCTTTAAAAATTCTACCAATTAAATGAGCTACGGTTGTTTTCCCTACTCCTGGATTTCCAATCAACATATAATTAGGGCATTGATATTGATCTGTTGCTTCAACCATTTCTAAACGATTATTAGGTTTATCTAGTGAATAATTTTTTTCTTTACTTTCACGTTTAAATTTTTCAATTTCTTTTTTAATAACCTCTGCGACAGGTTCCCAACCTTGAGTTTGCATTAATGTTTCATAAGGATCTTCTTCTAAATCATGATCATATTCATAGATATCTTTTACAATCTTTGTATCAATAAAAGTAACTTCTTCATTTCTTTTTAAAAGATAGTCTTCCATAATGGAATAAATATCCCCCATTGACATACAAGCTAAAGGAACATAAGGTGTATTTTGATTTTCCTTAAAACTATTAGAAATATTTTGAAGGTTGTCTTTGTTTACACGTTCTAACATTGCCATACGAATAATTTCAACAAGCATTGCAAGATCATCTTCATTAAAATCGATACTTCTTTTTCCTCTTTTGGTAGTAATGCCTATCATTTTTAACATTCTTAAAAACAGTTTGATTTCATAATTATCTGGTGCATTAATTTCAAATGTCACAGAAGGATTAAATAAATTGATAAAAGAAGTATTTAAATAGTTTTTTAATTCTCCCTGTAAACTTAGTAATGATTGTTCTTTCAAAAGAAAAATTGTAATATTTTCATTATTTTGATCTGCTCCATAATGAAGAAAATCATAGTATGCTTGAAAGATTTCACCATCAGAGTTCATAAAATGAATCACATTAGAAAAAATAACAGCTGTTTTATGTTCATGATCCGTGATTTGATGTTTATATGTTGTAAAAAATTCAGCAGTAGTAATTTCTGGATATTTTAAACGCACTTCTTGATCAACAGTTTCTTGTTCTTGAATATCTATATCAAGTTCTTCTCCATCTCCATCATCCCCAAAAGGACTATCTTGATTTGAAATTTGTTGATTAACTTGTGGACGTACAAGTAAAGCACTTTCTTTATCTAAATAATATTCTCCTAAATTTCCTGCTCCATCAAAAAATACAATTTTTTCAAATCCTTTTCTTTTTAAATGATAATGTAAATATTCATCAAAGTTACGACATACCAAGTCATCGCAAACAAAAACATTGTCATTATTTCCAGCAATTAAACGTAAATGATATCTCGCATTTTTATCCAAAATTGATTTAGCCATAATAATTTCCTCTTATACGTTCATTTGTCTTCTGATTTCCATGATTCTTTGATCTCTTGAAAGTTGATTCATTGTATTATTTTGGCACCCTCCTCTAGAAAAAGCATCTGGATTATTTGAAATAGCTTCATTAACAAGTCTTTCAGTTTGATCATTTTCAATTTGATTAAAAGGATCACCTTGAATCTTATGAATATGGAATTCAGATTCAAGACTATTATCCGCTTTTTTTACAGCATTAATTTCAACAATAAATTCTCCACCTGTACTTTCATCAGCAAATAAGGCAAAAATAGGTTGTGTATAATCTTGTCCACTTTGAACATTTTCACCAATTTTACGTCCTTTATAAATTCTTCCATGATTTTCAAATTTTGTTTTAATATTACTTAAAAATGCCATTCTTTCAATATAATTTCCATAATAAGTGACTGCTTCATTATAAGCTTGATCAACTTGAGCATACATATTTTTGATACTTTGAATTTCATCCTTTAATTGTTGAACTGTATATGTTTTATGTTCAAGATTATTTTTGAAAGTATTTAAAAATTCATTATTTTGTTCTATAGCATGTTCTGGTGAAAAATATTTTAAATCTTTCTTCAAAAGCCATTGCGATAAACTTCTATTATGTAATAAATTATTAGTTTCTTGTAAAACATCTTTACTGATTTTTTGACGATTTTCACTATATTTTAATAAAAAATCAATATGATAATTTGCTTCCTTTAAAAGAGCGTTATATTCTTGACGTGATTGATCAAAAAGTAAAACTTCTTCATAACTAGAAGTTGTAATATCAATTGCTTGAGCAATTGCTGTTTCATATAAACCATTTGCAATATTTGATTCACACATTAATAAATTGTTTTTTAAAAGCTCTACTCTTTGTTTATTACAATAACGTTCATCATATACTTCTTCCAAAGCTTGAATAGCTTGTTTTGATTGTAATAAATATTGATGAGCATAATCATTAGCAATTGTTTTTTGTTTAGCAATATCACTTTCAAATTTAACAATTTCATTTTGCATTTCATTTTGTTTTACATTCATTTCTTTTTTTAAATCATTAATAAAGACTTGTACTTTTTGATTAAAACCATTTAACATATTTGTTCGACTACTTTCAATTTGAGAAGATATACGATCTTTTGTTTCATTAAAGAGTGTAGAAAATTTATTTAAATCAATACGCATTTGACTTTCTAATTGTATTTTTGCATTTCCTAACACATCATTAATTTGTCTTCCTGTTTCTTTTTCAAAATTAATAAAGTCATTTTCTCTTTCTAAAGAGAATTGATCTATTTTATTATTTATCTCTGTCATTATAGAAAGCTTTCTTCTTCTAATGTTAGCAGCTTGATAATCCCATACTTGATAACCAGTAACACGTCCAAAAGCATTTCTTACAGCAATCGCATTTGTTTTTCCTAAATTATCTAATAGTTCATAATCTGATACATTAATTGTAACTTTACTACTCATTATCTTATCCTCCCCTACTTGTAACAATATGATTTAACCTTCTTGCAAATTCTTGTATATTTTTATCACTACTTTTTTGTAAAAAACTAATAGTATCTCTATTTAAAAACGGTACATACCAATTATTATTTTTTTCAAAGCCATTTTGTCCTATTTCTAAACCATTTCGATTTAAAATACGTACTAACATCATATAGTCATCTCTTTCAATAGTTGCTAAATAACGTTGATGTTTTCCAAAATCATCATAAAGTATAATAACATTTCGATAAGATGTTTCTAAGTCTTCAGGTCTAATGAAAATATGAATATATGTCTTTGCTTGAGTTAATAAAATTCCATGAAGAATTTGTCGAGTATCTCCTACTAAAGTGTTATTAGAAAGAGCTTTATATTTTTTATAACAGTCATCTTCATCTTGAACAGCACCTATTTTAATACCGACAATTTTCATATGTCTTGTTACTTCAAAACCTTGCAATATTTTTTTCATCATATCTTTTCTTAATAAATATTTTACTTGATTATCTTTTGCTTTATTATAAACATTATAAATTTGATCATTTAATTGGTGTATTTCTGTATTTTTTATAATCAATGAAGAAGTAGGCATTGCTTCTTGTTGTAAAAGATAGCAATCTATTCCTTGTTCTTCTATAATTGAAATCAAATTCATTTCTTCTTTTAATCGTTCAAAATAAAGACGATACTCTCCAAATGACCAAAAATCTACTTCTGTAACACATTCATCAACACTTTGACTAAAACTTATTTGATAAGAATATTCATCATAAAACGGTTGAATACTTGGTACATAATCACCATTCCAATGTGAAAGGTGTTCTGAAAGCAATGAACATAAATGAGAAACATTTTGTTTATATATTTGATATTCTCTTTCCCAATTTTCTTTTTGTTCATTTAATTCAATTTGTAGACGATGTAAAGCAGATGTTTGTGAAATAGCAGTTGCACTTTCTGCTTCATACATCTTCAATTTTTCTAATTGATTTAATTCATCTTGAACATTTGCTATATTATCAACCTTTCCAGGAATAAATATTCTATGTGGCAATTCATCAAATTCATCTAAAAGATTTTTAAAAACTCGAACATATTGTTCAGCAATTTCTCTTTTACGTTCTTGATCATCTTGCATTTCTTTTTTTAAATGTTCTATTTGAGATTTTAATTGTTTTTCAATTTCTCTCATTTCCTTTTTTAAATTATTAATAGCAATGTTTTTCTTACGAATTTCATTTTGAACTTCTTTTTCTAGGCTTGTAATTTCACCTCGCATAAAACGTTCATATTCATGAAATTTCTTGCGATATTCTTTTTCTAGAGCTCTTAATTGTGATTGGTTTTCTTTTTGCGTTCTATTTTGTAACAAAGCCAATTCTCTTTCTAAATTTCTTTGATAATTTCTTAATGCTTTTCTATTTTCTCTTTCAAGTCTTTCTATTTGATTAGTAAGATCTCTAATTCTTCCATTAAAATCATCCATAAAAAATACTCCCTACTTTGGCTTGATTTGTGCTCTTATTTGTTCAACCATTCTTTGTCTATTTTCAACAAACTCTTTTAACAATTGCTCAGTTTGTTCTAGTTGTTGTTTAATCAATTCTAAATTATTAATAATTTCATCACTTTGGTATTCTTTTTTATATTCTTCATATACGTTTTTTGTAAGTCCATAACGATTTAAAGCAGATGTAAACTGTACTTTTAATTCTTCATTTATATTTTTAGAGTTAGAAAATATTTTTTCTAAATCATCTATATCGTGTTGATAATTTTCATTTTCTTGATTTAAATCTCGATTTTTATTTTCATATTCTATTATTTTTTGTTGATAGCTAGCATTTTCTTCTTCTATATTTTTATTTTCTTCTTGAAGTCTTTCATATTGATCTTTTAATTCAAAATATTGTTCATTAAGTAATTTATTTTTTGTTTTTTCCATTTCAATTTTATCTTCATCTATTGTCTCATTTGAAATAAAATGAATATTTGAACAAAGATTTTCATCAATTGATATAGAAATCTTTGTATCACTTAGAAAAATATCAAACTCTTCATCACCAATAGTTAAAGTTCCTTTTCCAACGTTTCCTTGATAGTCAATTGTAACCTTAGATGTACTTGCTTTAATTACTCGTAGTTTTAAATGATCCTTACTTAAATATTTAGTAATGTTGATGCAATTAAGATATTTATCAGTTCTATTATTATTTAAAGAAACAATATCAAAATCATCTGCTCCTTCACTACTAATTTTCATTTGCATGTCATCTTTGTAAGGAAGCAAGATGCTTTGTCCCCTATTTAAAATTCTACTTTCTTCCATTGTTAAGTCCTCCCGCAACAGCTTCATATAATAGCTTTACTTCTTCTGAAGGAATGCCCTCCATAATATACTTATTACCATCTGTATAAATAACAGACTCTCTTTTACCTTGATAATAATCTTGACTTTGTTTATAACGATTTGTTAAATAGATGAAATTTTGATTATGTGACCCACGTCCAGCTTCTCCTTGATCTAAAGAAGCAATATAAGGACCATCTATCAATAAATCTGTCATACTTAACAATTGATCAATATATCGATCATGTTTATCTAGTAGTTCTTGATAAGTATAACCACTATAAATAATGACTCCTTTATTCTCTTTTTTCACTTCTTTTACTAACTGACATAAGGCTTTTGCTTGTAAAAATGGTTCCCCTCCTGAAATTGTAATTCCTTCATTTTGTGGATATTTCTTTATCCATTGCAAAATAGTATCAACTGAGGTCATTTCACCTTCAAAATCATGTGTTTCTGGAGCAATGCATCCTGGACAATTTTTTAAACATCCTTTTACCCAAATAATACTTCTTAAATAAGGTCCTAAAACTGTAGAAGACCCTTTAAAATGAATAATCCTAAGTTCCATATTTTAAATAAACATTGCGAAAATAAAAATAATGATGATAATTCCTATAATAAAAGTCATTATTTGAGTAAAATATTTAATAAAGAGGTAAATAAGAAATAGTATAAATAATACTTCTAAAATAAATCCCCATGGTAATGAACGTAAAAAATAGAAAAGTGTACTTGCATTTTTTTTAAATAAACTTGTACTATTAGCCCAACGATCTTTTTTCAATGGTATATCAGGGATTACAATTTTATTATTTGAATAATTATACATTTCCATATTTTGTTGGGGATCATGATATGTAACTATATTTTTTATTTCATGATTATTTCTAATCTCTTGATTTCTCTTTATTTCACGATTATTTTTTACTTCTTGATTTCTCTTTATTTCTTGATTCCTTTTGATATTTTCTTTTTTAATATCTTTCTCTACATATTCATCAAAATCCATCATCAATTTTTTAGAATCAATAGCCATAAAAATCACCCCTCAATTTCCTCAATATATAATTAGATGATAAGAACACCCACGACAGCTGCCACGGGTGTTCTTTATATAAACTATGACATTTCAAATTATCTCCCATTTTGAATGTACTCTCTATAACTATATACTACTCTTTTTTATAGCATCTATCTACATTTTTTATAATAAATTATCATAACAAACATTTGTATGATAAATAATGACATTATCTTCGACTTCAAAACATTCAAAGTTATTTTCTAATCTAGATACATGTTCTCCAGATAAACGATTAACAGTTTCTTGATGTTCATGATAACCCGTATGTCTAGGCCCTAAATGAAGCAAATCAAAAACACGATAAGTTTCTCCTTTATCTCTTAAATGATATGTGATGTCGTGTTGGCCATAATAGTCAACGATAGAAGAAGCATTACCAGCTTGCATTTTAAATAAAAGAGTTACATTATCTTTTCCAAGAATAGATTGTTGATAATCGTCACTAAAATCATGATTAAAGTTTGAACTATATATGGATAATTTGTCTTCATTAACAACTTTCTTTTGAAACTCCTCACATAATGAACAATTCACATCAAATAATATTATTTGATAATCTAAAGCATCAGCATTCATTTCAGCTTGAAAATAACGCATCATTTTTTCTGTATTACCTGCTAAATTAATACATATGATTTGATTGTTTCTCATTGCATTAGTAAGACTACAATGACATTGTCTGTTTTTTAAATCAACAATTGGAAAATTGAGTTCGTTTAATTTCTTTTTTATCATACTTGAAGAAAGTCCTGTCACTTGTTCTTCTTCAAATATTTTTTTGATTTCTAAAATATCATCTTTAATATAATCATTTCTTCTTTGTTTTAAATGATAATCACATTTTTCTATAAGTGTTTTTAAATCATATTCTATATAAGTGGAAAGTGAATGTAATTTTATAGGAACATTTTCTACTTCCATTAAAGTTATTACTGCATCTAAATACGCTATTTCATCTCTTAAAAGTGTATCATCAGGATCTATTACATTTACTAAATTATCTTTAGAAATACCTAATAAAGGATGATAAAATGGGTATTGTCGATCAACAAGTAAGATACGATTTCTTTGATCTTTTAACTTGTTTTTTAAATATAAAATCGATTGTGTCACTTCTTTTTCACTACTTGAAGATTCTTGATAAAAAACAACTGTTGGCACTTTTTGATTATATAAACTTTCAATATGTTTACATAACATTCTTACTCGATAACGATTATCATTTCCGCCAAAAACATAAATATTTTTTTTAATATTATTCTTATAAAAATTACTTAATAAAAATTGTTTATAATCTGATAATCCTCCATATTTTGAATCCATTGATCATCCCTCCTAATCATCATATTTTCCAAATTTATAAATAAATGGTTCTGTTGCATCTAATTTAACAATTGCTTGACCTCTTTCAAGAGAAAGGATATCGCGATCTTCGACAACATTACCTTCTTTTTGTACATTTACAGGAGTTTCTTTTTTATTGTAGTAGAAAATATCTAAATAATTCTTACCAAAATTATCAATAAGATATTGACGTGTTTGATAATCTAATAAAAAGAAACAAAAGATATTCATAAAACCACTTAATAATGACTTAGTAGCATATTCATCATACGCTTCTTCAATTTGATGGATATTTTGAATTCCACAAACACATTTTACTCCTAATGAACGTCCAAAATTCAAAGCATCTTCTAAGTGCTGTAACTTAGGTAATAATTTCAATTCATCAATAATAAAATAACAATCACCTTCACTTTTCTTTCTTCCAAGTGCTTCTTTAAAAGCAAAATCAAATAATAAAGAATAAACTGGAGCTAAAACTTGGCCTTTTGTTAAATCATATTCAATAAAGATTTTAACACCACCCTTTTTACGAACTGTTTCTATAATAGAAATATCTTTTCTTGGATTACTTTGATGAAAAGCATCCATAAAATAATCTTCAATCATACTTCTTAATTCTCCAAAAACACCTAAAGATTGTTTGCTTGTTGCATCACCAATTGCTGATTCGGTATTACGAAAATGACATTGTCTTAATAATCTTGCAATTTCTTCGTCACTGTTATTTTGGAAAAATTCCCAAATTGTAGCATTAGACAAGTAATTTGAAGAATGAGAAATATCAAAAATATCTTCTTTTGTTGGCATTTTCTTACTTTTAAACATTCCTTCTTGAAATCCAATTAAAATATTAGCAAAAATTTGTTGAGCAGCATTTGAAAAAAATGGTTGACTACTATTTTTTCGATCAGCAAAATAAGCTTTTGCAATTTCACGAATAAATGTTCTTTGTTCTTCTTTGTCACTAGAATAAGCACTAATTTCTCTAAAAACGTTATAATAATTTGTAATTCCTTGATAATTTTTATCAGTAGAAATTAAAATATCCTTTGTGGGATCATAATACCGATAATAATCACCCTTTGTATCAAAAATCATTAAAAATGCATCTTTATCTAAATGATCTAAATCTTTCATGATTTTATGTATTACATTTGTTTTACCTGTTCCAATACCACCCATAATCAATAAATGTTTTGATAATAATTCTTTATTTAAAGAAAGTGATTGATACTGATAAGGAAATGAAACAACTGGATCTTTTAAATTTGAAATTGTATTTTCATTTTCATCAACAATTGTTCCCTCAAGGGGAACTTTCTTATAATCTCTAACCATTTTTAATTCCTCACTTTATTCCATTTCATCATAATCACCAGAATCATAATCATCTGGATAATCCATTGCATTATCATCATCTGATTCATAATCTGTTTCGGTCATTAAATCATTCCATTCTTGCATTTCATTTGAGCTGGCATTTGTATAAGAAAATGCATCCCATGAACGGCTTCCATCTTGAGATTCAGAAACAGCATATCCCATATAAGCATCTGGTCGTTCTGAATCGTTAGATTTAAAGGTATCTACATGTAAAAATACTTTGTCACCATTTTCAACCTGTTCAGCCAATTGATTTTCATATGTTTTATAAGATCCTCTATTAAGGTTTGAATTTTGAGCATCAATATTTTCTAACTTTCCAGAACCATTGAATCTTGTCCCAATCAAATGGCCTCCATCATCATCTGACAAACGATCATTTCCACCTGCTTGTCTTTGTGCATATAAATCTCTTTCTCCTTTTTGTAAAACAAGTTGCCCTTGAGCTGTTTTTCCATATTGTCCTTCACTATATTGATATTCTCCTGGTTTATTTTCATCAAATAAATTTTTATTGTTTAAATCATCATGTAAACTCATAACAAGCCCTCCGTTTTTATATTAAATGAATCAAATAAGCAATTGCTCCTACAAGAAGAATAACAGGTAAGAAAGTTCCAACCAAAGAAGCAATTATATTTAAAATAAAATACAACTTAAAATAATAAGCAAAGAAAACAATACATAATCCTAGAAAAATGAGTCTTCTCATCGCTCTTTTTCTTCTATATTTTCCATAATACCAATCATCCATCTTTTTTCCCTCTCTTTCTACTTTTAGATGTTTTAAAAATTCTAATCTACTACATCTTTTTTCTCCCCTAGTTCATTGATGAAGACCCTTGCCTTTTACAGCATTAGGAGAGTTTTAATGACATATCTATTTAAAAACTGAAAAAAAATTATTTACAATTCTATCTTAGTTATTAATATTATACGTTTTTCATCTTTGTTATTCTATATAAAACATATATAACAACTAATATAAATCTTTCTTTATTTTTTCTATACATATAATAGCTGATACTTTTTTTTAAATACTCAATTTTATGGAAATAAAAGTTGAAAAAAGTATCTCTTTCAAGATACTCATTTACATTTATTAAACATTTCTAATTGACGTTCTAATCTACTTATTACACTATTCAATACATTTCCTGTATCACTTAATATTTTAATTGATGTTCCATAACCTAATAAACGTATTACTAATTCTTGACTATCATCCTTATCATAATAAAGTGTCATGTGATAATTTTTTTCTAAGTATTTAACACATCGTTTTTTATAACAAGAAAATTCTGTCAAAATTCTATCCGCTGTATTTTTTTCTTCATTAAATTCTATTACAATTTCTTTTTCGTTATTTTCTCGATATTTTTTATAAATTGATTTTACTGTTTCTTCATTATATTTATCATTTAATAAAGAAACATCGTTAATTCTTTCTAAAACAAAACATTGTACTCTGTTTTCTTTATTTATAGCTATTACTCTCATTTGATTATCTCGTTTAGAATATTCTATATAAATTGGAGAACATAAATAGTTTTTTTGAATACCATATTGTGATGTATAACTAATAAGTATATTTTGATTATTTTTAATAGAATTTCGTATATCTCTAAAAATTTTATGATTTAATTGATTATTTTCTATAGAATTATATTGATCAAATAAATTAACAGTATAAATATCAAATAAATTAAAATGATCTATTTTATTTAATATTTGTTTAATTTCATCATTATCCATAAAATACTTTGCATAAGGATGTTTTAAAATATTAATAAGCCACTGTATTTCTAAAGAAGTAAGTGGTAATAAATCTATGATACTATTCATATTTCTATCATTAATTAATGAAAATATTGATTTTGTCATATTATTTTTATGTGGCATTGTAAGTTGAGATATAAAAACTTCAGATCGAAATTCTCTTTTTTCTATAGTTTTATCTTGCATAGTTTTAGTAAATGAATTCATATTAAAAGAATTACTATACATTACCATTAATTCATCTATTTCTTTTTTTGAATATAGTTTCTTTTTCAATATGTTCAAAAGAATTTTTCCAAAACTATTAAATGTTACACTAAATAATTCATTAAATAATAAACTATGCATGTCGTTTTCTTTCTTAAAATTCTTTGGTATATCATCCATTATGAAACTTTTATTTGTTGAGAAATTTTCCTTTGTTGCTACATTAGATATTGGTTCTTTATAAAAAGAATATAGCTCTTTAACATCATTTATAAACTCAGTATAATCTCTACCATTTATTTCTACTAATACTACTCTTGAAATATAGCTTCTTACCCATTTTAATATTTCTTTAGGATTCGTAATTTCTATTTCTATCTCTATACAGCGTCCATAGCTATCCAATATAATTTCTTTAAAAGATTTAAAATTTCTTTCTTCTCTTTGTAATCTTCTTTTTATAAAATCATCATTCAAATGAATAACAATTTTCATTTGATAAAATTCTATTGGTTTCTTAACATTTCCATCATAAAAATTTTCAAAAGATACACCCCATGTATGCTTTATTAATTCTTTAGCCTTATTTATATCGTTAAAATACTCATTAGAAGGATATTTTCCAACTGTAATGCTATCAATAAATTCAATGCGCATCGCTGAAACACTTTGAAATTTTGGATAATAATATATCAAGTATTGTCTACCATCTGTTACACTTTCTCGTATTTCTATAGGATAACAAAATATTTTTTGATATTTTAAATCATTCATTGTTGCATTTCTATATTCTATAACCGTCCATAAATTATTTTTTATAGCATACAATAAATCTATAATATTGTAATCATTTAAAGCATTTTTAATATAATGATGTTTAAACAAAATATAATCTTTACTTTGTTTTTCTAATCGATTCAATATATATGTTCCTATTTCCCCAAGTGGACTTATTTGTGAAAAAAAAGAAACGCAATCAATGAATCGATCTTCATTATCTTTATTTATTAAATCATTAATAAAATAAGATGAAAGACAATAATATGTTTTATTATTTGATTTTTTGATAGTTACAATGCCCAAGTGCGACAATTCAATCATTTTATTATCAATAGTTTTCGTAGTAATATCAAAATCATAATATTCGATAACATTATGTAAATAATTTTTTTCAATCATATTGGACTTATCATATGTTACCGTAAAAATACCATCTATAAATTCTATCTTTTGTTTATTTAAAAAGATATATTTATGAATATCAGCCATCTCTTTGTCATTTTCTAAATAACTTTCTAATCGTTCTTTACTCTGTAGAAATTTTTCTATCGCTTTTTTTGCATATATACTTTTTTCTTCATTAGAAAAATCATTCCAAATTTTTGGAGCATGACGCCTCTCTTTTGCTTCTATTTCTTCAGCAAAATACTTAAGAAAACTATTTAGATTTTTAATTTGAGCATCATTTAATGGCTTATAGTCTGTTCTTTCAATTTGTTTTCCAAGTTGAAAATATAAAAGTAAATTATAAATAAATGTAAACTGCCTACTCAAATCTTTTGTATTTTCATTACATAACTGATACAAAGAAAAAAAGGGATTATTAAAAATTTGTCTTGTATCTATAGTAACACATTCAACTTGTTTATTATTTTCACCTTTATCCCATTTAACACCAGCTGTTTGTTCTAAAGCATATCTAAGTCTTTTAACATCTGCATTAAATGTACTATCTAATATATTTTTATTTAAGTTTCCTTGACTACCTTTTACTTTAAAATCAAGACTTTTTTCTTTAAATTGATAAATATAGAAATCTCTCAAATAGTTTTTTAATTTTAAATTAAAACTTCGTGAGCTTACAAATTCAGCATCAATTGCCATAATAATCCCTCCCCAAATCTCTCTTATAACAAAAATTATATCATGTAAAAAAATAATTAAAATATTTGTATTGATTTATTTTATTACATATACTAGAATAAAATATTCAAAAAAAGAAAGAAGGTTTTATTATGATTATAGAAACAAAGAAAACAAGAATTCCTTATTCTCAAGAAGAAAAATATGCTTTCTTTGTAGAAGGTAAAATAAAAAATCCTACTACTTGCAAGAATAAGAAGAAATTCCAAAAAGCAAAAGAACGCAGAAAAAACAAAGTTATATACTAGGAGGTTATTATGAACAATAGAATAAGAAAAAAGATAGTACACATCTTTGAATTTAACAAAAATGGTACTATCTTTTTTAATACTCCCTAAATTGAATAAATTTAAAAATAGATTTTTTAACAGTTTGCCCATCAGCAAGGTGTTCTTCAAAAGCTACACGTGAAGAACAAGCACATAACACCAAAATATTTTTTTCTTTTAATCCTTTTACCACATTATAAGTAAGTGTCATTTCTCCTTGAACTAAGACTGCTTGAGGATGAAAAGAAGCAATTTGTTTTACGTATTCTTTAGCTTGTAAATAAATTTCTTGATTTGAACTTGATGGATCAACTTGTGGAAAAACAAGGTCTTTAATTTCTCCATATTTTCTTGCCTGCAATAATTGTTTTTCATCCCAATTACTAGAAGGATGATTTGTAAAATTGATAAACATTTCTTACCTCCTTTAAAGAATTCTTATCATACCAAACCCTGCTGCATTTTTGGAACCTAAACCAACATGCATCAAGAGTTTTAAATATCCTGGGCTTACTTTGATTTTCATCGTACAATTATAAGCACTATAAACCATTTTTTTATATTTAACTTTTGTATTGCGATATTTGATGATTTCTTGTATTTCAAAGAATTCATTTGTATCATCTTCAAATAATGTTAAATATTTTCTTCGCAAGTTTTCTTGTAAAGATAACTCAAAATCCTGACTTTTTGGATGAAAGAAAGTCATAAACTTCTTGGCATCTGTTTTATAACAAACAATAGGTGAGATAGTTGTTAAATAGTAAACATGATCTTCATGGTAAATAACATCTTTCACCGGAATAGCTTCTACAACTTTAAATTTTGTCTTTCCTAAGTAAATAAACCCCTCTTGATGAACTTTTTCATAAAGTGTATTTAAGAGTTTTGATGAAACAGAGGAAACATAAAATGATGCTGTTTCATCAAACATCAATCCACCTTTCACAACATGATAATGGCCCGAAAGTTCACTAAAGACAAACATCTTATAAATTCTTTGTTCACCAAAACCTTCATCATGAAAGAAGTTACCTTGTTCCTTATCTAAAGAATGATATATAACTCCTTGTAGAAAACCATGGTATTCAAAAGGAATAAATTTATCTTTTGTTTCGATAGTTATTTTTAGTCTCATTTTTCTTACTTACATATCCTTCTTGAATAAGATATTCATATTCATAATCAGCGAATGGTAAAACCTTTTTCTCACTTGATTTTTTATTACTTTCAAACCATTCGTATATATTCCCATTTTCTTGGTTTCTTGGATAATTAACAATATCCCTTTCTTTTATAAAACCAAAATCAAACATTTGAATAAAAGCATAACGTTGTTTTTCAGTAAAATCTTTTATTAATTCATTAACTGTTTTCATTGTGCATTGGTAAGGTCTTATTTCATAATGAATAGTATCGTCTACTTGAATATTTCTATATTTAATATCAGTCGTTTTAATTTTAACACTTCCAAATCCTAATGATTTAGCCATCCCTAATTTGTGACAATAATTAGATTCGTTTTCTAAACAAATAGACATATTTAAATGTTCTAGTTGTTCCTTTGTTAAATCATTAAAATAAACTCTAAACTTATAAAGTAAGTTATCCTTTAATGGTTTAACACTCACATTACGTTTTGTCTTTTTTACTTTTTTGTTTAAAATTGGATCAAAATGCCAATAAAACTTTCTTCCACGTATTTGAATTTCATCGTCATCTAGTAATGTAGTAGTTGTCTTTTTTTTGCTAAATTTACTTTTAAAATCTACATTCCATAGAAAGTTTGTTGCGTAATCTATAACTTCCCCATTTTCCTTCAAAAGCATATAAAAATATGGATTATTTGATTTAGGGGTCGATAGTTCTTCTAAAGTAATTGGTTTATTAAATTTATAATAAGGCTCTTGATTATCTAATAATATAGCATCTGTAAAACGAACTCGACTTGGTAAAACAAAATTATCATTTGTTGTTCCAAATACTTGGCAAGCTTCACAAACATTATTTATATTTTCACATTCTTTAAAACTGCTTGGATACATTTTTGTAAATTGACGATGAAAATGAGTTTGCCCATTTTGGCCTAAAGAAAGATAAATTCTATTTTTGACTTGTTCATACCAAACCGGACGGTAATCACCACTACATTGATTAATATGATTTCTTTCCATATTTTCGTAGTATTTTTCACAAGCTTCTTGATAAAGAGCATTAAGATCAATATTTCCTGTTTCAACTTTTTCATTTGTTTTAACAAATATATGATAGAAGACTTTATTTCCTAGTGATTCTCCTTTTCGTAAATAACCTTTAAGATTTCCACAATCTATACTTGTCACTATCTTTGTTTTTTTTCTATTATATCCATAATTAAAATTGATTAAATCTCCAGATTTATATTTTTTTAATTCTTTAATGATTTGAAAATTTTCAACTAAATATTTTTCACATTCATAAAGTGAACACTTTCCATTTTCATAAACAAGTAACCCTGGTTGCAACATATTTCCTGCATAACGTCCACTAAATTGTATTTTAGAATCAGTATTGACCAAACAAGATTGAGTTACTGTTTCAAATACATTTCTAATCATTCCTCGAAGTTCACTTCCAGGAATAGCTGGTCTATTATCGATTGTAAAAGACTTAGGGTAACAAATATGTTTACCATTTTCTAACTGTTCTTCTTTCTTTATAGATGAATCAATCATAATTAATGGTGTTTTTGTTTCTAAAATACATTCAATATATCCTGTATAATCTCCTTTTTGATAAGTTGTTTTATGACATTTATCCCCTAAAGGAATAAAATTATAGGGATTTATAAATTTATATTCAGACATTTATGTTACCTCCTTTAATATCAACTAAACGGTAACCCTCAATATAGTTTCCTTCTTTAGAAAAAAGATGATGTACAACTAGAGATAGATCCTGCTTACCATTACTGATTTCCACTTCAAATGGAACGATAACTTTTCTACCATTTTGTCTAATAATACTATAACCTTCTTTAACTTCACTTGTATTTCCAATAATAAACATTTCTTCTTCAAAATAATCATTACCAGAGACAATTTGTATAAAATCTTCATGCTCTCTTGTACATCTTAATTCCATTTCTTGATTAAAAAGATGAATTTCATACCATAGATCATCATTATATGTTACTGGGATAAAAACAACTTCATTTTCAACTTTTCCAAGGACAACTTGATCATAGAAATAAATCATTATATATGCTTTAGAAATATGAAATTGTTTACATGCTTCCTTGATTTTTTCTACTAACATATGTCTTCCTCCATATAAATACACTTATTACCAAACATTACTTTTTCAACTTCAAATAGTCCTCTACCAATAGCTGTTTCTCCACCTAATGCAATAAACCCACAATGTAAATCTTTAATAATCAACAATAAAATTTCTTCAATTAATTTAATTTTATTACAGTCTTTAATATTACCTATATTGAGAGAAATGTTTAATATTGTACTTCCATTATAACAAACCGTTTCTTTGTAAAGATTTCTTAACATTGTTGAATTATCAAAACGATTAATTCTATTTCTAACCATTGTAATATCTTCATTATTTTCAATAATACTTTCTTCAAAATATATATTGGATTTTATTTTTTCTTTTTGATCAATTGTTGCTCCAAAAACCTCAGACATATTCAAACAACACTTTTCATTATGAGCTTTATAAAGGTCTAAATAATATTTAAATTGTTTTCTAAACAACCCATTCCAACTTGTTCCTGGTATGACTGGCTTTTTTGCTGAATGAATATGTATAAAATCTGCTTCTCCTTTTTTTGTTTGGTATGTTCTAATACTTAAGCCTCCTTTTTGTTTTAAATAAACTTGTATATTTAAATAACGAGAAATAAGTGGAGTATATTTGTATTCATCATAGTTTTCTTCTTGATAAGGATCAAATTTAAAGTAATCTTGATAATTTGTTGAATCAAAAATTTTTAATCCAACTTTTTCAATTTGAAAATTACCTAATCCTCTTGTTGTTTTATATCCCAAACGAATATCTTGATTATTGATTGCTGCTAAACAATTATTAACAATCAAATCATAGTCATTTTTTTCATCTCGATTTAAGACTTCTATTCTAAAATGAAAGTGATAACCTGCAGGAACTATTTCGTAATCATATTTATTTTTATCTTTTGTAATTTTATTTTCATCTAAAGCAATTCCATCTCTTGTTTCATAAGCAATTTCTTTTTCTTCAACAACTGCATCAGAAATAAAGAAAGAACTTTGTTTTGGCATTTTTTTATGATCAACAGGGTTAAATATCTTTTTATCTTCATCATCTAAAAAGTGATAAAAACATCCTGTAAGGCTTGTTCCTGGAATAAAAAACTTTCCTTCTTTATCTTTAATTACATCTAAATCAGTAAAAGTGCTGCTTCCATTTCCTATATGTAAAGGAGTTGTATTTTTCATTTTTATATAATAAAACATCTTTTTCATAATACATTTCTCCTTTCAAATTTAGCTTGAATAAAATATTCTCTACATGCTTCTAAATAAAAAGCTTCTTTTATCGAATCATCTAGTAATGGATATTTTTCATAAATTTTAAGACATTCATTTTCAATTTCATAAATAAGATGTTCTACCAAGTTTTTTTTATTATCATCTGCTATACCACTCACATCTTTTTTAAAATCATTCCATGATTGATTTTTTATCATATTTAAAACTCTTCCAATACTTGCTGCCGTTAATTCTTTATCTATTTCTTTTTCTTTAAATACTTTTAAAATATCCAATTTCATATTTTCTTTAATGGAAGTGATAATAATATTTTTTAAATACTTAGGTGATGTTGTATCCTTAAAATTAAAAGTTGGTTTACTATTAATTTGTTGTTTTTCTATTTCACTAATAGTTTGAACCATTATTATCCCATTTCCTTCTTGTGTTAAAGACCCCAATACAAACATATTTTCTAAATCATTTGTAAGAGTTCCTTTTAAACAACTACCTGCTTTATAAGCAGTATAAGATGGTTTTTGAAGTTGCCATTTAGCATTATAACCACCTAATGTTGTTTGATCTAAATATGATGTTACATTTTCTAAAGGTAACTGACTTTCAATAGCTTTTGTAGTTACTAAAGATTCATTTCTATTATTAAGTAGTACTACAGGAGAAATAAGCGTACACATAACTTCTGTACCTGCTGGTATTATTCGTTTAGATTCTTGTGTACATTTAATATGATCAATGATTACATTTCCATATTGGACATATTTTGATGCACCTATTTGTATATATTTTCCTACATTTTCTAAAACTTCTTTTAAATCTTTACCTTTACCATAAAGATGAACAATAAAACGTTGATACGCACTTATTGCTTCATTTTGATAAAATATACCTTGGTCATTTCCTTCATTACTTATAACATGTCCAATTGATTTATCATCAGGACGACGATGATGATAAATGATTTCTTTTTTTACTTCTTTTAAATATCCTTCTTTAGACATATATTTATTTCTTACTTTAGAACGATTAGGGTTGAGTTTTTCTAACGACTGATCAAAATAACGATTCCCTACTTTTTCTTTATAAACAGATTCTCTAACTGGGTAATACTCATTCCAATTTTCATCCGATATATAACCATTAGAAAATCTAACTTTTCCTTTTACAAATAAATCATAAAAGCGATTATCTATTTCATGCTTTAATAAATAACGATGTGCAAAATATCCTAAAACTGATGAACCACTAATATAATCAAGTGTTTTTTGTCCCTTCATAGAAGAAATAACTAAAGCACTTTGGTTTTCTAAATAAAACTTTATATCATAATCTTGATTATCTTCTAATTCAGCAATTCTATTTTCTTCCTTCTTATTATCTTCTTTAGATTCGTATGAATCTAAAGAAAGTTCAACTTCACCAAACCCTCTTGTTCGCATTAATCCCATATGTTTGACATTCTTTAAACATTTTTCTAGAACATCTTCATCATCTTCTTCATATTCTACAATACTATAAAAAACATTTCCCTTATCAATAGCTCGAACACTTCTTAAAGTGTTTTTTTGGGCAATTCCATATTCATCAATTGCTGTTTGATAACGAACATTCGTATAATAATCTAAAACAACATATTTATTAAGATATTTTAAATATTGATTATCTAATGTACGATATTCATTTTGTAATTCTGTGATATGATCTAATAAGGCATTGTATAAAACAAAGTGATGTCCTTTTATTTCATTATTTCCAAAAATTAAATGAGATGTATTTCTTTCTAAAATGCCAAATTCTTCTAATTCCAAAGCTGATTCTTTAAGCAATCCTTTTATTCTTTTTGCTGGAATATAAGGAAAACCATATTGGTCATAAATAATATCAGAATCAATCAAATTTGCCCAGCTTTGTCCAGAACCAGGAATAAGATCACTTTTTAACTGAATACATATTTTTCCTATCTTTCTATTCATGTACTTCACCCCATCTCATATCCATAACATCAATAGCATCAAATAGAATACGCTTATTATCGAATTTAACCTTTTTACTTAAACGTGTATTCATTTCTAATATTTCTCTATCAACTTGATGTTCACTTACATAAAAAGCTTCTCTTAAATTTTTAAGTTTATTTCTTGGTAAAACTTTTAATTCATTTAAAATATCAAATAAATCATTTAATTCTAAAATATCATTTTTATTAAGAGACTTTCCTATATGATAAGGTCTACCATAAATAGAATCTCCTTGATGATTGACATATAAATGTTCTCTTATATAATCAATATCATTCAATAATCCTGAATAATTCATTTGAAAGTCAATGAAATTAGTATCCCTACTCATGTCTCCATTCATATATTCTCTATTTTTCTTTTTTGCATTATCACATAACTGTTCAGCATAATGATAACCTCTTGAAAAAGGAAAATGAGAATGACAGATAAAAATACCAGCACATGCGTAATACTTATCCCCTTCTCTTTTTAAAACATCCATAAATGTCTTAACACATAGCAAAGCAATTCTTGCATTACATACAAAGGTAATATCATCTCCTGCACTAATAATGGATCTAAACAATGTTCTTTTACTACGCTTTTCATCTAAATCTACTTGTTTACAAAATTGTGGAACTTGTTTTATTACTTCTTTTAAACATTTTCTAACAAACATATTATTGATTTCTTCAGAAATAGTACGTGCAGCTTTCGTAGCATCATGATATGTAGAAATACCATTCATTTTCTTTTGAATATGTTGCCCCATATTATTTCCATCAATATGCACAATCGCCACCATACTATCGCCTTCTTCAGATTTAAAGTCATTTATTTTTTCACCTGTATGATGACATTCATTATATTTTCTTCTTTTTACATAAGATTCATAAGTAACTTTTTCTCCTTCATCTATCTTAGAAAAAGGAAACCCTGTTAAAGGATCGTTTAAAGTAATTGGAAAAACAGCAATAGGTAAACTTGTTGGCATATTAGCTTTTACCTTTTCCATTTCTTTTTGAAGTGTTTGATAGTCTTCTTTATATGTATTTTCACCATGTATTTCTACATGAGCAACAGCCAACTGTAAAGAATAGGTTTCTTTAGTAAGTTCAATACACATTTTATGACTAATCATTTTCCCTAAAGTTTCATCTTTAAAGAAAACCAAAAGATTTCCACCACCATAATACATAATCTCCGCATCAATCTGATTATGATTTGAATCTATTGAAAACTGTAGTGAATCATGAGAAGAAATCTTATCTATATAGATTAATTCTTTTTCATTATTATTTATTCTTCTTTCATTTTCTTCATTCAATTGTTTTATAAATATCTTTTTTATTAGATCTTCAACTAATAAACTCGCACCAATAATTTCCTTCATCTTATTTGTTCTAAATACATAATCTTGTATTCCACGAACATCATACATATATAACCAAGCCATAAAAAACCTCCTATAAACAGTATAAATCGCCTCTAATGAAAGCGCAAACATTAAATAATTGTTAAATTTAATGAAATAACGACTAATAAGAAAAATGTTAAATTTTATTTTTGAATTTGATTGTTTTTTAAACTTTCTATTTCTTTATTCAAATATTTTATTTCTTCACTCAAATGATTTAAATTATCTAATATTTTATCTGTATCATTTGCTTTTTTTAATTGTCTATCAATTTTATTTAAACGTTTTTCAAATGAGTTTTTTAGCTTTACTGCATCTACCGCTTCAAATAATGCTGCTTTAATATTATCTTGTGAACATAATACATTTTTTAAAGAATCATAAATATAAATTGTATCTTCTATTTTGTATTGACAAAAACGTACTGGTAATTGTGGTACACTTATTTCCATACTATTAAAAATGTCATATATTAAAGATATTATTTCTTTGTAGTTTTTGTCTAATTCTAGTTTTTTTGGTTCTTTACTTTTATTTAAAATATCTGTAAAAAAATTACTCATCTTTTTTCTCCTTCTATCTTCAACTTAATTTTCTATATCTATAAAAATGACAGCGATGTTTTTTTAATTTAATATTGATTCTAAATTTAAAAGCATCATATTTTTTTCATAATTGATTTTCCAAATTGAAGCTAAAATGTAATCACCGATTTTATAATTTCCGCGTAGGAATCCTGGTATTCCATTTACATTTGCTATTGCACCATGTGTTGTTAATTTAATAATTCTTCCTTTAATACTATCATATTTTGTTAAACCATCGAGTCTATCTTCAAATGTTCTACCATGCATCGATTTTACAGTTAAAATAATATCTCCTCGAGATTCATACAAAACATCTGCCTCAAGCTCATCACCAATTTTCACTTTTTCTTTAATTGGCATTTTTAAATCATTTATTTCATAAGAATGAAGATAACCGTAAGCATTATAACCATCCATGTCTATAAAATTACATACAGCAAAGTTTGAATCAAAATCAATAATTTTAACTTTCATAACCGTTTCCTCCTTCTATACCCATAGTATAAATTGTCCTTTTTTTAAAGTACTCTATTCTATGGAAATAAAAGTTGAAAAAAAGTATCTCTTTCAAGATACTTTTGATTAGCAAAAAATTTCATAAATAATATAAAATAAAATGATACAGCTAAACGATCAACTAAACTTCATTAAACATTACTTTTCTATAAACTATTCTCATAGGCATAGTACTTAAACATTTACATTAGTAAGAGGTACTCAATATGAGTAATAGATTTAGATGTTTCAATTCCTTATAGGTACGATATTAAGCTAATTCTAGCATACCATTGCAGTTTATACAAATTTAGTTCTATCAATTAACAATATTTATTGAATAAATGTAATTTCTTATTTAAAAAGTCGGCTCATCTTTTTTTAGATGAACCGCTACGCTTTATATTTCTTTTTTACATATTTTAATAAATAATCACTAATCTAACAATTCATCAATTCTACCGATTGCATTTCTAATGTATTTTTTTGCTGAATCTAAATTATTAAAATCAGCATGTATTTTATCACTTATATCAGCATGAGCACTCATATTACGTGCTTCTTTTATAATCCAATAATCTTTTATTATTAAAATTACATTATCTATATTATATTTTGAAGCAACGTAGTTACCTTTTAATAGTTTTCGTACATAGTTAGATTTTTCATTTGGTGTACTAGGAAATTTTATAAAACAATTGTTATTATCTATTCTATATTTTTCAAATGGTGTTAAACCTACTAAATCTATTTTCTTTCCTCTATTATTTTTATTTTTTCTTAAAAGTAACATATCTTGTTGAATAAATTGATATTCTTTAGAATAATGACTACCATTTTTATTCTTATTATTAATATATACTTCATAATCTTGCTTAACTTTTTTACCAGGTTGTAATATTTCCATATTATAAATAACAATTGGCATTAACTCACTATATATAATCAAAGATTGTTGAATTAAATTATGGTCTAAACAATAATCAATAACTGCTTTTACTGTAGCATAATTGACTAAAGATTCTTTTTCGTTTGTTTTATCAAAAGTATCAAATATAGGTTTATAAACTCTATTAATCTTTGTTGTTAAATAATCAAATACTTTTTGTTTACCTTCTTTTGGAGAATTATTATATCGTTCAATAGCATTTTTTAATTCTTTTGTTGCTTTTAATATTAAAAGCGGTCTACATAATGTAAAAAAATCACTCATCTTAGTAATTGATGTAATTACTTTTTTCATTGCAGCAGTCAAATCCATTTGAGATTCATTAAAGTAATTTTCAATACTTCGTGATCTACCATAATTGATAAATTCATCAATTCCAGAATACAAATCATAAATTTGATAAGCACTTGTTTTATCAACATATACACCTGTACGATTAGCCCCTAAATTTACACCTATTACCTTTTCAATATAAATATTTTCATTTTTTAAAGTACTTAATACAGCAGTAGCAACATTAACAAAGTCTCTAAACCCTCCATTTCCTTCTATATATAAATGGAATTCCTTATCTTTGTTTTCATCACTATTTTTTAAACTAATAATTTTATCAGCAATGATGGCAGAAAAGTTAACCAACTCTTGACCTGTTGGTGAGTCACTTAAAATATCTCCGTTAATAAAAGAAATTGGATCAAAATCACACTCATCACAATATTCATAAATGCGTTTTTCAAAATAGGCTGCGTGACTCAATCCATCTAACGTATATTCAATATCATTTTCAAAAGCCTTCGCTTCTTTCATTACTCTTTGACTTGCTACATAATAAATAGCATCAAGTTTATCATTATTTTGTCTTAACTTCTGCATTATGTATTTAATACCTGCTTCATTTGTCATAACACCCGTAGTAATCAAATGATCATCTTCATAATATTTATATTCATTACTCTCTCCTTTTGCTAGAGAAATGATTGCATTAGAAGGAACAGTACTTAAACAAGTAAGTATTAAATTATATGTTTTTCTCTTTTCCATATATATCTCCTTTCATATATTCAATTGTATCATACATTCATTAAATAAAATCTATAAAAAAAGCTTTAGATAATTACTAAAACTTATTAATAAATCCTTATAGGTATGGTACTTAAACAAAAGTTAGACATCATTAGTGACATTTTTTTGTTTGTGTCAATTCCTTATAGGTATGGTACTTAAACGAGACAAGGCAGCAAAATTAATGGAAGTATTAGAAGTGCCAATTCCTCATAGGCATGGTACTTAAACAGGCAAATGCTATTACCCACGCTGGTGTATTCCACAGTGTGTCAATTCCTCATAGGTATGGTACTTAAACTTTTGTTCAAACACAGAATTGGATGGTGCTTATATTGAAGCATTGGTGTCAATTCCTCATAGGTATGGTACTTAAACTACTAACTTTCTAAATAATCCTAGCATATTTTTAGGCTTTATACAAATTTAATACTATTAATTAATAGTCATTACTAATTTATAAAATATTTGTTTTAAAAAGTCGGTCTATCTTTTTTTATCATTGGCTGAAAGTATTGATTTTAAGCCATTTTTTATTTTCTATCAATTTTCTTTGAGATGGACCGAGTTTTTTTATGATTTTATCTCTATTTTGATCTATTTTTGACTGTTTTTATATATGTAAATCTCCTGAAAGTGTTGCTACATATTGGGTTTGAGATGGACCGGGTTTTTGAAAAAGAAAAAGCTTTAGACAATATCCAAAACTTTATCTAATAACTTTTTGAATCATTCGATTCATTGTATATACAATGATAATACCTACAGGTATCATCACACATGATTTTAAAATTCTTACAAATTGTGATGCAAAGAATGGTATTCCATACATTGTTTGTAACCAATATGGTGTTAAAAACATCGTTACTGTTAGTTCAATAGCAACAACTGATAGAATACTTAAATGAAATAAGCGTAAATCTTTTTCTTTGAGTTTATTTTTATAATATCTTATAAAAATAAAGAGAATAGTAAGCATTGCTGCAATAATCACAAAGATTGTAAATTTAATTGGTAATGTCACTTGATATGTAGATCCTGAAATATTAACTTCATTGATTCTAAAAACATAAATACATCCTAGTAATGAAATAACGATCATTACTATTTTTACAATTCTTTCTAATAATCTTTCATTTTTTTCATTTAAATAAATCTTTAATAGACATGGTATTTCAGTTTGTAAAACCGCATTTAAAGTAAATCCTAAAAAAGGAAATCCTCCAGCACTTGCTAGAACAAGACCTAGAAAATCTGTGGCAATAGAAACTATAAAACAATACCCTGATTGTAATGTTAAACCAGCAACGATTAAAGGTAATACCTCTAATGTAATTTTTAAACTTGGGAATCCAAGGAAAGGTACCATCACAGCTAACCTTTTTAAAATAATAGCTAGAATGACAAATAAAGCCCCCAATGTCATTTGTCGCACATCGCTTTTCATTGGATATTTATAAAAAACAAATATCCCAATCGAAACAATAATAACCCCTAAAATAATTTGAATCATCGTTTGATTGCTACTTAAAAAAACCAATTGTTCCTGCTTCGTCCTCTTTGCTAGTCCACAGGCGTTAATTCCGGTAAGAAACCGTACATATGTTTTTTCCCACTTCGTCCTCTTTCTAGTCCATGGGCGTTAATTCCGATATAAAACCGTACACAATTGCTACTAAAAGTAGATTCCTCCTTCTTTATTATTTGCTATGAATCTTTTGTAATAAGTATTTCCTTACTTCAGAAATAAAATACAATGATCCCGTAATCAAAAATGTTCCTTCTTGTAAATAAATATCGTCTAAAGCTTTTCTAAAATTCGGTTCAATTTTTACTGGATAATCCCTTGCTAATAATTTTGCACTTTGACTACGTGGATGTTCGAATTCACAGACGGTTATATCATACGTCAAATCTAATAATCTTTCAATCATGTAGTCGGTATCTTTATCTTTTAATGCTGAAAATATAATTTTTAAATTATGTAATTTGCGTGCTGAACGATAGAGTTCATCGACACCTTCTCGATTATGGGCTCCATCTAAAATAATTAATGGTTTTTCACTTATGATTTCAAAACGTCCTGCCCACTTAGCTTCAAATAAACCTTCAACAATTGAAGATTCATTTAATTCAATAAATTGATGTTCCTTTAAATATAATAACGTTTCTAGTGCTAAAGCACTATTTTCAATTTGATAAAGAGCAGGTGTATTTAAAACAATATTATAATCCTTATATGTATATTTAACATTTTCACCATCTTGTAAATCATGTATACGATCTAAACGAATCAAATGACTATGATGCTTTTCACAAGTATCTCTAAAAATATCAACACATTCTTGTTTATGTTCTCCAGTAATAAAATCAACACGATCTTTAATAATTCCGGCTTTCGCTCTAGCAATACTTTCATAACTATCGCCTAAATAATCCATATGATCTAAACCAATATTCGTATTGACACAAACCATTGGTAAAATAATATTCGTTGCATCTAATTCTCCACCTAAACCAACTTCATAAATAGCTAAATCCACACCTTGATAAATAAAATAAAGAATAGAAATAAAAACTTCTATTTCAAATAAAGAAATTTCATATTTTAACCAATCATCTACATATCTATTAGCAACATCAACAATAAATTGTTCATTGATCCATTCATCATTAATACGTACGACATCTAATCTAGAAATAAGTGCAGGAGAAGTAAAAGTTCCTACAGTATACCCTTGTTTCTTTAAAACTTCTTTCATGTAATTAACAGTAGATCCTTTCCCGTTAGTTCCACAAACATGAATACATTTTAAGGCATGTTGGATATTATAAAATTCTTGCATATAATTTTTAAAATTATCTAGACTATAGACACGATCTTTTTGTTGATGAATAAAGTCATAAACTTCTTCATAGTGTTTAAATTGTTGTTTTGCTTTTATTGGAATGATTTCATTTTGATAAATAATATCTTTTAATGCTATTTTTTTAATGACTGCTATTAATTGTTGTTTGATTTCATCAGTTCCTAAACAAAGTTCAATTTCATTTTTGATGACATCAAAAATAATAACCCCATTGATATTGTAATCTTCATTTATATAAATAATTTTTTGATTTTGTTTTAAATATTCTTTTGTTATTTTCTCTTGATTGATGAATTGTATTAATTCATCCATTCTTTTTTCATTTAATAATTTAATAGACATAATTTCACCCACAAATATTATAAAGGATTAAAAAAAAAGGACAATGTCCTTTTTCTAAAATTTTTCAAATTGTTCAATATCTAATACAAAAACTGTTGCTCCACCAACAAGTACATCTACCATGATTGGAGTAAAGAATTCTCCCATTTCAGTAGGTGGAACAGTAGGTTCTTTTTCTACACGTTTTTTAGAATTTTCTTTAATAATACCTACAGCATGTTCAACTTTATCATCATTAGTTCCGATAAAGAATGTTGTATTTCCTTTCTTTAAAAATCCACCTGTTGTTGATAATTTTGTAACGAAGTATCCTTCTTCTGTAAGTGCGGCTTGTACTGATGAACTGTCATCAGAGTTTACGATAGCAATAATTAATTTCATAAGCCATCCCTCCTGTATATTTATATTTTACACCAAATAAAATAATTATTAAAGTTTTTCACCATGAAGAATTGGTAAAAATTTTCTTTCATAATCGTTTAAAACATAAGTATCTGTCATCATTGATAAATAATCAGAAACAATCAAAGGATTTGGTGTCTTTTGATAACTTTCTACCATCTTATTTTTAAATTTAACAATATTTGAATCTTGATCATTATTCTCTAATTCTTCTAAATAAACATCAAAAAGTTCTTTGACCATTCTTGAAAGTTTAGCATTTTCTTTTTCTAAAACTGGATGATGATGGACTTTTTCTCCTAAAAAGGAAAGTAATGAAGATAAAGCTTCAAAAACTTCATGAGAAAAACGTAAATAAGGCTTTTGGTAACTATGGATCATTAAATCACCAATCAATTTATTCATAATTGATTTATTATTATCTCCTAAAACCTTTACTACTTTTTCTGGGAGATCTCCTTTTTTTAAGATTCCAACACTCATAGCATCTTCAATATCTTTTCCAATATAAGAAATTACATCTGAAATACGAACCACACAGCCTTCCAAAGTCATTGGTTTTAAATCAAGACTGGCATTTTCCTTGTGCCAACAATCATGATACTCTTGTAAGAATTGTTCTTTTGTTTTTTTACGATCGGGTTCATATTTTTTAGAAAGTATTTCACCATTATGACATAAGATTGCATCTAATACTTGTAAAGAAACATTATAACCTTTACCATTTCTTTCTAAATAAAGAATATTTCTTACACTATTAGCATTATGACAAAAATATCCAAAACCTTTTTCTTGTAGTTTTTCATTCAATGCTCTTTCTCCTACATGACCATAAGGAGCATGCCCTAAATCATGACCTAAAGCAGCAGCTTCAATTAAATCTAAATTTAGATTTAAACCTTTTCCTATTTGTCTAGCAATACGTGAAACCCATTGAACATGGATTGAACGTTTTGAAATATGTGCACTTTGAAAAAAAGAAAGAGCTTGTGTTTTATCAGTATATCTTTGATATGATTTACAATATAAAATACGATCAATATCTTCTTCAAAAGGCCAACGAATATCAAATTCTTCATGTTCATTTTCTTCTTTTCTTAGTTTTTGACATTCACTGGTTTTACAAGCATAGGGAGAAAGTGTTCGGTCATATTCTTTTGTTCTTTTAATTGTATTTTTTATAATTTTTTCTTCTTCTTTCATACTTATCACCTTTACCATTATATACTTTTTTAAAAAAGATGCTCCAATAATGTTTTAAAAGCAATTAAAATCAAAACAATTCCTCCAAAAATAAGTGCTTTATTTTGAAACTTATTGTTTAAATAACGTCCAATTTGTAAAGCAAGCAAACATAATAGAAAAGTAATAATTCCTATAATTAATAATGCTTGATAAATGGCTACCTCTAAAAAAGCAAAGGTCATACCAATAGCAAAAGCATCAATACTTGTTGCAAAAGCAAGAATTGTTAAATCTAATAATTTAAAATTATAATTTGTTTCTTCTTCACTAAAAGCATCTTTTAACATGTTGATGCCAACAATCATTAAAAAGATAAAAGCGATATAATGATCATAGGCTTGTATCTTTTTTGAAAATACACATCCTAGATGATATCCTAAAAACGGCATTAATGCTTGAAAAAAGCCAAAATAAAAAGCGATGAAGCTTTGTTTCTTGATGTTTCCTTTTGGCATAGAAATACCATACATCATCGATACAGTAAAAGCATCCATCGCTAATGAAATTGAAATAACAACAAGTTCAAATAATGACACATTATCTCTCTCCCTTGAGTAATACCTCACTACATTTCAAACCATCAATTGCACTCGACATAATACCTCCAGCATATCCAGCACCTTCACCAATTGGATAAATACCTTTAATATTACTTTCCATATTTTCATCTCGATAAAAACGGATTGGTGCAGAACTTCTTGATTCAACACCAAGTAATGTGGCATTACTTGTAAATCCATTAATTTTATTGTTCATTAAAAGAAGTCCTTCTTTTAAATTTATATTCAAGGTTTCTGGAAGTAATGCATTGAGATTAGCATTTTTAACTCTTTTTAAACTTGTTTCAATATTTTCAATACTATCTTTATTTTCTAAATAATCTTCTACTCTTTGAACAGGTATTGAATAATCACTTCCACCGAGTTCAAAAGCTTTTTCTTCTAATTTTCTTTGGAAATACATACCTGCAAGAGGATGTGAACTACCAAAATCATCAGGTGTCACATTGACTAAAATAGCACTATTAGCAAACTTATTATCACGTTTATAATTAGACATCCCATTAACAACAAGTCTGTTTTCTTCACTAGCTGCATTCATGACATAACCACCCGGACACATACAGAAAGTATAAACCCCTCTTTTTTGACTCGTATGCACCGCCAATTTATAATCAGCCGCTTTTAATGCAGGATGATTATAGAATTTTCCATATTGGCTTTTATTAATAAATTCTTGACTATGTTCAATACGCATTCCTACCGCAAAAGCTTTTTGTGAGATTTCTAGTTGTTTTTGATAAAGCATTTCATATGTTTTTCTAGCGCTATGACCAATAGCCAATACCAGTTGATCTACTTTTTCTTTATATGTTCCTTCATTATTTTCTAAAACAACTTCTTTTAATTGATTATCTTCAATAATAATATCTACCAATTTTGTTTCAAAACGAACATCTCCGCATTTTTCAATATCTTTTCTGATATTTTTAACAACATCAATTAAAACATCTGTCCCTAAATGAGGTTTATTTAAATAAAGAATATCTTCATTAGCTCCATGTTCATAAAAAGTATTCAATACAAATTGTTTACGATAGTCCTTAATACCCGTTGTCAACTTTCCATCAGAGAACGTTCCTGCTCCTCCTTCACCAAATTGAACATTACTTTGAGTATTTAACTTACCTGTTTCTAAATAAGTATCAATGTCTTTTTTTCTTTCATCAACGCATTTACCTTGTTCAACTAAGATTACTTTTTGTCCACTACGTGCTAAATTATAGGCACAAAATAATCCCGCTGGACCACTTCCAACAACCATAATTGTTTGATTATTAGGTATTAATTTATCATAATGATATTCTTTAACTTTACTTACTTGTTTACTATGTGTTTTTAATAATTGATCTTCATTTGCATATTCAAAAGTAAAGCCCATATTAAAATGTACTTTATTCTTTCTTCTTGCATCTACTGCTTTTTTAGCAATTTTCACATTCTTTACTTGTGATTTTCTTATATTCAATGTATTAGCAATAACTTTAGCATAATCCTTTTCATCTAAAGAAACTGCGATATTACTTACTTTTAACATACCTTCTCCTATCTCTTTATTTTCCAATATCCTTTTTTGTTATTTCCAACTCTTTCAATAATTCCTAAATCCTTTAACTTTTTAATATTATTTGAAACACTCTTTCTACTCATTTTCATAATATTTGCAAGCTCTGTAATTGTATATCCAGGATCATCATATAAGGATTCCAGTATCTTATTCATTGTATCGTTCACCCTATCGTTCACCCTATCGTTCACCCTATCGTTCACCCTATCGTTCACCCTATTAGTCACCTTTGAAAAGTTATCAATTACCAATCTTTGTGGTGCATCAAATTCAATCATAATATCCGTAGGATTAATATAATATTTTGGCATTGGTAAATCATTTTCTATACATGAATCAAATATTTTTTCTATGCCTCTTCCCCATGACTCAATATGTCCTGCTAAATAAAAAACATGCGCAATATTAGGATTGTAGGGCTTAGAACCATGTTTTTGATAAAGAGTTTCTTCTGTCCAATGATCTGGAAGTTTTCCAACATTTGTAATATAGAGCTTATCTTTATAAACACTTATTTGTATTGGTACACCAGATTCATATTGTTTATGAACAATAGCATTTAATATAGCTTCTCTCATACTTGCTTCACTTACAAAATATTCCTCAACTCTTTGAAGTCCATCATATGAGATCTTAGCTTTCATATATTTAAAGAAAATAAGCTCTATGACTTTATCAATTTGTTCAAAAAGTGATCCTCTTACTTCATCTTGATAAATTAAATCAGCATTTGTTTCAAAAAATCCTACTTTTATAAAAGCACCTGTAAAATATCTCTCTGGATCTTTTGAAAACAAAAGTAAAGCTGCATTTGTAAGATAACCATTGCTTATTAAATGAAGTTTATCTAATAATGTTTCTGTATCTTCTTCTAAAATCGTATCATCTATTCTTTTTTTACGTATTGCGAGTTCTTTGAATTTTTGAATCGCATTTTGATCTAAATCTTCTATTTTTACTAATGGATGTGGAACATTGTCCCACGTTGCTCCTCTTTTACGTAAAATAAAGCTTTCTAGTTCAACACCTGTCAATTTTTGTGTTGTACTCCCACTTCTATAATAGTAACTTCCTTTACATGATATAGCAATAGGATAAGCTGGAACATCAATTTCAATATATTCCAAATTATTTTCTTTACATAAATTAACATCTACTACGATTCCCATTGCATCTCGTATTTTACTAGGTAAAGATTCTAATAATTTTCTAGCATCTTTAATACCTACAACTTTGCCGTTATCATCTACACCTATAAGAAATTTACCACCTTGTGCATTTGCAAATCCACATACGCCTACTAAATATTCATCTTTCCAAACTACTTTCCATTCAATATTATGCTTTTCTTTATTTTCCATAGCGAGCTCCTTATTATTTGGTAAATATAGTTTTTCCACTTATATATGCATTATAACATTTCTATATAACTCATTATTAATTTCCATTTATAGCATTTGCCACATGAACACCACTTGCAAAAGCGAAATGTAAATTATAACCTCCACAATCACCATCAACATCTAAAGCTTCTCCACAAACATAAATACCTGGATATTTCTTAAGTTGTAAATTTTCATCTACTTCTTTTAAAGAAACACCTCCATGACAAACTTGTGCTTTTTCAATTGACATGGTATCAACAATCTTTATTTCTATATGTTGAGGATCAATATTTTTATCTCTAAAAACATGCACAATTTTTTCATGAAAGAATCCCTCCAAACCATATTGTTGAAATTCTTCTTTTTCAATATCAGGTAATAGATTTAAAACAAGTTTAGGATTTTTTAGATGTCCTAAATATCTAGATAATTGCATAATACAAATACCTGATAGACCATAATCTGTAAACATGATTTCTCCTGTTTGTTTTTCAATCAATTGATTTTGATCATAAAGCATTGCAATTCCTTTTACTCTTTGTCCTTTTAAGGCTTTAAAAACGGGTTTTGTTTTTATTTGAACAAGACTTGGTGTAAAAGGAATGATTGAAATATTCATTTTTTCTAACATTTTTAAATTATTTTGTCCTGATAAATGACTCGCAGGTGAACCTGTTGCAATGACTATTTTATCTGCTTGATAATGTCCATTAGTCGTAATAATTTCATATGTTTTATCTTTTTTTATTGCTAGAACTTCACAATTATCGATATACGATACATCTTTCATATTTTTCATTAAAGCATTTTTAACAGATAAACTTGAAAGTGAATATGGATAAACAAGGTTCTTTTCATAACGTAGTTTTAAAGAAAGTTGTTTAAAAAAATTGACTACATCAAATTCTTTAATTAATTTTTCTATTAAAGGATCTTGATGATTGTAATACTTAATATCCATATTTAAATTTGAAACATTACATCTTCCATTACCACTAGCAAGTACTTTTCTAGCTGCTTTATTAGATTGTTCCAAGACAATAATATTATATTTATTTTCTTTAACTAATTCATTCATACATGCAAGTCCACTTGCACCTGCTCCAATAATAACAATTGTTTCCATCTTTATCCCTCATTTGCTTTTTCATTATACATGAACAAAACTCGTTTGTCATTTATATTAAACCTTGAAAAACCTCGATGTATTCGCTATAATAACCAAGTATTGAGATTACATACAATTAAGGAGGCTTTTTTATGGGTAGAGCACATGAAGTGCGTAAAGTTGCTATGGCAAAAACTGCTGCAGCAAAAGCAAAATTATATTCTCGTTATGGCAAAGAAATCTATTTAGCTGCTAAAGCTGGTGGTACTGATCCAGATGGTAACTTAGCATTAAGAAGAATTATTGCTAAAGCTAAAAAAGAACAAGTTCCTGCTGACGTTATTAAACGTGCAGTTGATAAAGTAAAAAGTGGAGCTACTGAAGATTATCAAGAAAAAACTTTCGAAGGATATGGTCCAAGTGGTTCAACTGTTATTGTTAAATGCTTAACTGATAATATTAATCGTACTATTTCTCAAGTACGTCCTGCATTTACAAAATCTAAAGCTAAATTAGGAAATGAAGGTTCTGTATCTTATTTATATGATACATATTCTATTTTAACTTTTAAAGGTTTAGATGAAGAACAAACTTTAGAAGCTTTAATGGAAGGTGAAGCTGATTGTCAAGAAATTGAAACTCATGAAGATGGTTCAATTGAATTAACTGGTGCACCAACTGATTTATATAAAATGAAAGATGCTATTGAAGCTGCTTGTCCTAATGCTGAATTTGATGTAGAAGAAATTGCTACTACACCTCAAGAATATGTATCTCTTGAAGGTGAAGACATGGAATTATTTGAAAGATTAATGAATCTTTTAAATGCTTGTGATGATGTAGATAGAATCTACCATAACGTTGAAAACTATGAAGGAGAATAATTCTCCTTCTTTTTCTTTATAAAAAAAACGAAAGACATTTCATCTTTCATTTTTTTACTAACAACTTTTATCCCATGACATTTGCCAAAAAGCAAATTCATATCTTGAACATGCTACAAAAATATCAATAAGATGTTGAATTTGTTTTTCTGTATAATCCTTTGTAAGTTGATTCATTGTTTCTATTAAAATAATATTACCACTTGCATATTCATTAGAAGCATAACCTTTGATCCAATCTCCATAAAATTCATCATGGATTGCATTAGGATTATTTTCAACAATCTTTTTCGCAATAACTTCATAACTATAAGCACAAGATAGTATAGCTGCTAAGATTTCTGCTTCTCCTTCTTCATAGGCAACACGTAACATATAAGAAGTATAAGATAAATTATCAAGTGATGGTTTCATATCATCTATTTCTTCTTGAGTTACATTAAATTTTCCCATATAGCCACTATGAACATCTAATTCACCATTCATTACTGCAATATATTTAGCAAAAAGATTCGCTGTTTCTAAGCTTTTTGCTTTAGCTACACCAATTGCAAAGACTTTAGCGTATTCTTTTAAATAAAGATAATCTTGCATGATATAATATTTAAATTTATCTTTAGCTAATGAACCATCTTGTATTCCTAATACAAAAGGATGTTCATTATAAGATTCCCATAATTCTTTTGTTGCTTCTAACATCTTATCTGTTGTTTTCATAGTCTTCCTCTTTTCATTATTTTAGAGTATCACATATCTAGTTAGATTTTTTTATATTTAGCACCTTCTTGTAATTGTTTAGGATTCATATTATAAATAGCATCAATAATATAATTTCGATAACTTGCATTACCATCTAGTGCTGTTAATCTTTCATGTGCAACTTCTCCAGCAAGTCCCATGGTACATACTGCAGCAACTGTTGCTTCCAATAAATGATCAGGATTTGCTGAAATAAATGAAGCCGTAAGTGCTGATAATTGACAACCTGTTCCTGTAATTGAAGACATCATTTCATGACCATTATAAATAGCATAAGCATCACCTTCATTACAGACTAAATCAATTGCTCCAGTAATAGCAATAACTGCCCCTGTTTTTTTAGAAAATGCTTTAGCAAAACTAACAACTTCTTGAATATTATCTGCTGTTACTTTATCAGCAAGATTAGCATCTACCCCTTTAGTTGTCCCACTTCCTAAAGCTAATGTTTTAATTTCTGAAATATTTCCACGAATAACTGAAAATTGAATTTCTTTTAATAGTTTTAACGCCGTTTGTGTTCTTAATGTAGAAGCTCCAACCCCTACAGGATCTAAAACAACAGGATGATGCAATTCATTAGCTTTTTTTCCAGCAATGATCATTGATTCGATCGTACGTGTATTAAGTGTTCCAATATTAATATTAAGTCCTGTACAAATCGAAGTGATTTCCGCAACTTCTTCTTGATCATCTGCCATAATTGGTGAGGCACCACATGCAAGGACGACATTGGCACAATCATTGACTGTTACATAATTTGTAATATTGTGAATGAGTGGATTTTTTTCTCTAACATTTTTTAACATTTCTTCTAACATATTTTTTCTCCTTGTTTTTACAAGTTATTTCATAAATATGAAGATGACCAAACTTACCCATCATCAAAAGCATAAACTTTGTTTATGAAATAACTTTATGGTAGTTCGGTCGATACTTGATGGCATCCTCTCACGCTGGAACACAGCTTCCCTTCGCTTAATACAAGATTCAAGGCGCTCCCCCTTCAATCCGCCACATATGTGGATACTTTTTTTAAATAAAAAACAGGAGACATGCTCCTGTAAAAAAATCAAGCTGATGGCTTCCTACGATGGCATTATCCATATCAGGTTAAAGGGTCGAAGTTAAATTACTTCCTCTCAGCCTGCTTACAAGCTCCCCTGTTTTTATTTACATATTTAATGATACTCTTTATTTTTTTAAATACAAGTTTTATTCAATTTCTTCAATTTCATATTTACCTAAATAAATTAAAATATTATTCATAATAATATCAATGGCCCAATAAAAGATAACAAAGACCGCAAGTCCAACAATAAATGTATTTTTTAAACTTGTCACCATATATAAAGCAGGTATAAAAGCAATAACAATAGGAATAAACTCTACTCCTGAAGGAAAATTGATTTGATAAACACTATGACATTCTTTGCATTCTTGTCTGCCTTTATAAGCAAACGAAGAATCTTTTATTTCATGACTACAATGATAACATCTCATTATAATGTACAAATCATTACTGTCATTGTTCCATCAAAATTAACTTCTTTTTGATCTGAACATACAACAAAATGATCTCCTTTTTTTACTTCTTTTCCTTCTACTGTTCCTTGTCCTTCAATAATTGATACAAGTTGGAATG
>CAVESC010000002.1:0-64550 GCA_963618275.1 Bacteroidaceae bacterium | reverse complement strand
TTATTGTATTGAATTCATCCATTATTTATAATCGCTTATTTATTTGACGCTTACATTCAAGTTCATAATATTCAGTTTCAAATTTGAATGTTAAAAAATTGCTATCAAAAGTAAAAAAAATCACCTTTTGTTAAAGGTGAAGATAAATAAAAAACTAGTGAAATAATAATAAAAATAAGAAAATAGCAACTTTTTAAAATGTAATATTAATTTTATTTTCATTTTCATATATTTGAATATTAATAGCTAACCAATTTTCTAAACCATTAAGTTTTTCCTTCATTTTTTCAAATATACCTTCATTATTAAATAATAATGATATGCATCTATAATTAAATACACATTCTATATTCTTCAAGACTTCTATTGGTTCGATATTTAATTTAGAATCAAGATCACAACAAGTTTTTATAGGTTCTAATGTATCGGCTAGAGCTAAAATAAATAGCAAAGGATTAGTATCAAATTGTATTGGTTGAGCGTGTGGAGGAATTAACTGTTTTAATCCGCATTTTTTATATAATTCTATTGTTTTGTAGTCAGTTGCCAACCACATGTTATGAGAAATAATACAATCAGCTAAATATGCAAATACAGGAAATTGATTAATACTAAAATGAAGATTATTTACACAAAAATTTCTAATACTTTCATTATCATCATTTAATGAAATATAAGATAAATAATAATTTTTTACTAAGCTATCATATAACCATAAACCGCCTACTATTCCATGATCATAATGATTGATATCTTCGTTCATTTTGCAATATTCCAAATAATTAAAAATAGTAGATTTAGGATACATACTTCTGGTTATTATAGTTCCATTATTGAAAATAATTTTATCAGTATAATAAGTATTATTTTCAACAAATGAAACTTTCGATGTCGGCATTATAGGATTTACTCTAAAATAACAAGGAGCTGGATAAATAATTCCTAAGTCATAGTACGTATTATAGTTATGGTATATTCTAAATGCATTGATAGAAAAGTCATGGTTTTTCATGATGATTTTAAAATCATTTGATTTTTTTCTATATTCAAATTTATATTTCCAATCTTCTTCTTGAACATATCCCATATCATGAAATAAAGAAACTAAAAACCAAAGATAATTAAATTCAAAAATTTCATTTTGGTTATCATCAATAATTTTTAAATCATGAAACGAACTGTTTTTAATAAGTAAGCCAATAAAGAAAACAGATAATGTATGACTGATTCTTAATTGACTACATTTTGGAATTATGTCATGTATTAAATAACTTTTTCCACCATATTTGAAAAAATCATATATAAATTCTTTGGAATCATTTATATTTTTAGGAAGTTCTAATTCATTTAAGTAATAATTCCAATCCATAGGATTGTTTTTAAAATAATCCGACATTGTTTGATATAAGGTTTTCATATTACTCTCTTTTCTAAAGTTTTTCATTTATTTAATATTTTAAATGCTATAAAATATACAGGGAAATCATATCCATCCTTTGATAATATTAATTGTGCAGCTCTTGTAGAAGCATTTGGATAAGCTGTTTTTTTCAATAAACTTTTAGTTTTTAATGGATATTCATATGTTTGTAAAAATGTAAAAAATTTTTCACAAAAATTTTCAAAATCAAGTGTACATGTATAACAAACAATAAATGTTGCTGTTCCTAAAGAATTATAATTAATGATAGCTTTATTTATATGATTGCTAATATATTTTTTATCTACATTATTTAATTTTAATCCTTCAAAAATCGCAATTTCTTTTCCATTTTTTGTTAATAAAATATCTACTTCTCCTGCATCTTTTCCTGTTGATGATAAACCATGACGAGTTTGATCCTTGACTTCTTCGTAGTCGCACATTAAAAACATATCTCTAAAAAAATCATTCATACTATTTTCTGAACTATCAAAATTATATGTGGAATTTAAACATAGTTGATTTCCAATCTTGAATATATCCAAGAGCACTTTATTAGATGTTTCTAAATCAATGTTTATTCTATCCTTATTTGAAATTGAAAATAATTCTAAGTCATTTTCAAAAAAATCAATATTTCTTAAAAGTAGACCAGATATACTAGGTTTAAGGGCTTTATTAATAGAAGTATGTAACAAATCTATATTTTTTTTTAAAATGATTATATATTTTTTTGAACCTTCAAAACTAAAATCTATTGCATGTTTATCCCAATTATCACCTTTTAATCCTGCATAATATGCTAGGCCAACATCATCGAAATCATATTTACATTTACTCAAAGCATAGCATACATCTTTGCTTGAATTTTGTTGAATATATTGAAATAAATGACTGTAAAAATTGGTAGGTAATGAATAAGTAAAGCATTCTGACATATTATATATTTTCCTTTCAATATTTTTAAATTTATATAAATAATTATATCATAGGTTTTATAGATATGAGATAGGGCTCATATGAAATTTGATTTAGAAATAATTTTTTTAATATTAGGTCAACTAGATTGTATATATGATAAGATTTTTTAATATTTTTTATTAATTAAGCATATATTTTTCAATGAAAAGTGAAAGACGTTTTGTCATAACAAAGCGTCCATAGCATATATTAGTTTGCTGTTGCATATTGCTTATCCAGTTGATAAAAGAATTAAAGAAATAATTGATTGTGCAATTTGTAAAGTTCTTTGCAGGTTGCTTAGTACTTTGTAACGTATCAATCATTGCAACTTGAAGTTGTTTTAGCCTTTTCCTTTAAATTGATATTTTGCTGAGTAGCTATAATGCATGTTTTTTATTCTTCATAGTTAATACTACTTTTTTGAAAATATGTTACCAAGACCTATTGCTCAGTACTCAAATCCATATAAAGACAGTAAAGTTCACAAATTATCTTTTATATTAGAGCAAGCTATATAATTACCAACATCAATAATAATTTATTGATTTACCCAAAAAATTCAATATATTCATTTTTATCAAAGAATTTTTTCAAAAGCATATATATTTCAGATGTTTCACCAAGAGTATCTCTTATTTTGATTATGAAATTTTCTAGTGTATAATTAGGTTCATATATACAATTAGGTCCTTTTTCTTTATTGACAATAAATACGTATTTAATTTTACCATCTATTTTATAAAGAAAACTGAAAAGCCACTCTAATTTTTTAGTAACACTCTTATTATAAGAATATAATAAAACTTCTTCTTTCATTTCTTTGATTTCGGATGAAGCATATCTACATATTTTCTTTATTCCGTAAAAATATTTTCCATCCCAATATTTGGCATCCGCTTTCATGTTTTCAAGATATTGTATTTGTCTTTTTCTATTGTTTTCTTGATAAGATTTAACAGTTCTATGTTTTTGAATGTCAATCAATTTATCAATAATTATGTATGCATCATTTATACCATAGTCAGTGCTAATAACTGAATCATGAATAACACTATTTCTAAAGTCACATACAAAGCGATACCACTTACAGTTATTATAAAAATTTTCAGTTATAGATTTGATAGATGGATTAAAGTTATTCGTAAATTCCTTAAAGCTATAGACAGCATTTACGTAATTTAATAATGCTTTATTAACTTTCCAATACTCTTTATTCGAAATTTCTACATTTAATAGGTCATCTGTGCAACTTTCTATTATTCTAAACATATCTATTAAGTAAATATAATTATCAAGTACATTACATGCTTTTTCATATTTTAAAGCTATAGAATCATCATATTTTAATCCACTGCTCTTAATAAATTTTTTTTTTGGATTATCACAATATTCAAGTTCAAACATCTTATCACCACCTTATACAGTATAATTTAAGTATATCGAGATAGTATCATTTTACCACAAAAAATATTTTAATATGTAAGATAAAAATAATAAAAGAAAAATAGAAAAAATTAGCATATATAATAATGAAGGGATATACTATTGATAGATTAATGTACGTAAAAATAAGAGGTGAATATATATGCTAATGGAAATCTATTTAAGTGAAGAAAAAGCTAAAAAGAATAATATTGATTTAGATGAATGTTATCAAAAGATTGATCGTTTCTTTCTTAATCGTGGTGTTAAGATAAAAGAACCAGGAGTTTATCAGGGAGTAAAAAAGGATTTTGAAACATTTGTAGTTGCTCAAGGGCAATTACCACAAACAAAGTGGTTTTTAAAAATAGTAGATCAATGGTATATAAGCTATTTTGGAGATACACCAGATAGTCCAGAATATAGAGAAGATGCTTTAAAAACATATTATCAAGTAAAAGCGCAAGTTAGAAATTATGTTAGAAAGCAAAAAAGCGCTCAATTTTGATTTAAGTAATCAAGCACTTCAAAAATATTACCCTTCAAAAAGTTATAAAAAAGCATGGAGTGATATAAAAGGTTATCTTTTAGAAATCGGTTTTAATCATAGACAATATTCAGGATATGTTTCTATAGATAATATTTCAATGACATATGTTATTCAACATATTATAGAAATGTCATTATTATTTAAATGGTTAAAATATTGTGTTAAAGAATTTGATGTCACTATAGTAGGTGATGAATTTAGTTTAAAAAAATATATTTATCAAGAAAATTATTTAGATTGATTTTTTTGAAAAGAGGAAATTAAGATGTTGATGGAAATCTATTTAAGTGAGGAAAAAGCTAAAAAGAATAATATTGATTTAGATGAATGTTATCAAAAGATAGATAAGTATTTTAAATCACGTGGTGTAGAAATTGTATCAAAAGGTATTTATAAAGGTGTTAAAAAAGATTTTGGTACTTTTGTAACTGCACAAATGCAGTTACCTGAAACAAAATGGTTTTTAAAGGTAGTAGATCAATGGTATATAAGTTATTTTGGAAATACACCAGATAGTCCAGAATATAGGTCAGATGCATTAGATTCTTATTATCGTATTACTAAACAAACAGATGAATACATTAGAAAACAAAAAGGCTATTAATTTCCATTGACAAGTAATATATAGATTATTAAAATGAAAATGCATAGAAAAATATATTTAATATATTTTGTAAGGACCGTGTAGTAATATATGGTTCTATTTTTTTTACAACAAACAGCCCTCTAGTTTATCACTAAAGGGCTTCTATTATTTTTTAATCATTACGAATTGATAAGGTTTTAAGGTTGTTGAGTTATAGTTGTTGTAGTTATCTAACAAGATGTTTCCTTGAATATCAGGGATTGGTTGTTCGTTGTTTGTAAAATTACATAAACAAATAATTTCTTGACCTTGATAAGTACGTTTATAACCAATAACATCATCTACTGTAGATAGTTCTTCAAAATCTCCATAAACAAGAGTATCTTCTTGTTTTCTAATAGAAATCATTTTTTTATAGAAACTATAGATTGAATTTGGATCGTTGAATTGGTTTTCAACATTGATTTTATCTTGGCTACCTGTCATTTTTAACCAAGGTTTATGATTGCTGAATCCAGCGTATTCACTATTATCCCATTGCATTGGTGTTCTAGTATTATCTCTACTTCTAAGGTTAAGAAAATGCATTGCTTCTTCTTTAGTAAAGCCTTCTTCTAAAGCTCTTTGATATTGTCCATGACTTCCAATATCATCAAATTCATCAATGCTTTCTCTTTCAAAGTTTTCCATACCAATTTCTTCACCTTGATAGATAAATGGTGTACCTCTTAAATTAAAGAACATCCCAGCAAGCATAGTTTTAGAATAATAATTATGATTTTTCTTATCTAAGACAAATTTATCGATTGCTCTAGGTTGATCATGATTTTCTAAGAAACTTGCAATCCATCCAAGTTTTTGTACTTCTCTTTGACTTGTAAACAACAATTCTTTAAATTGTTTAACGGTCCAATCATTTCTTTTAAACCATTCTTCATCTTCACTAATATCAAAATTACAATAATTAAAATCAAACATCATTGAAAAACATCCTTGTTCACCAATAAAAATACCTAAATCCTTATATTGAACCCCTACTGCTTCAGCAACAGTCATACAATTATGCTTTTCAAAAGTTTCTTTCTTTAATTCATCAAAAAACACTTCAATACCAGGTTGATTTCTTGCAAAATCAAAACAAGAACTTAAACCATCTTGTCCATCTACCGGACCATCTAAATATCTTTGATCTTTTTTAATAAAGTTAATAGCGTCTACTCTAAATCCCGCAATTCCTTTATCTAACCACCAATTAATCATTTTATAAAGTTCTTGTCTTAATCTAGGATTTTCCCAATTTAAATCAGGTTGTTTTTTAGAAAAAGCATGGAAATAATATTCATCTCTTCCTTCAACCTTTTGCCATACAGACCCACCAAAGACTGATCTCCAGTTAGTTGGTTCTTTACCATCTTTAGATGGTTTAAAGATATAATAATCATGATAAGGACTATGAGGATCTTTTAAAGCTTCTTGAAACCAAGCATGTTCATCTGAACTATGATTGATAACAAGATCCATAATAATCTTAATGCCTTTAGCTTTAGCTTTTTCAATCAATTCTTCTAAATCAGCCATAGTTCCAAATTCAGGATTAATATCATAATAATCAGAAATATCATATCCATTATCATCCATAGGTGATTTATAAATAGGACATAACCATAATAAAGTCACTCCTAAATCTTCAAGATAATCAAGCTTTTCAATAATCCCACAAATATCTCCAATCCCATCATTATTAGAATCCTTAAAACTTCTAGGATAAATTTGATAAGCTATCTCCTTTTTCCACCATTCTTTACTCATTTTTTCACCTACTCACTAAATAGTATTTTTAAGACATCTTCCAATCCATCATCTACAATAGATTTACAAACAATATTTGCTTTTTCTTTTAAAACATCACAAGCATTTCCCATGGCAACACCTACACGACAGAATTCAATCATTTCTAAATCGTTTTCTCCATCACCAAAAGCATATGTGGCATCTTGATCTAAATGATAATAATCAAGTACTTTTTGAATACCTGTTGCTTTTGAAATGGTAGGTGAATAGAATTCAAATGCATTATCACTACCATGTTCATCAAAATTAATGACGTAACCAAAATCATTTTTAATATAATTTTCAATCTTTTCACGATCTTTATTTGTCACATTCGCTTCTATTTTAATGGCTCTTTTTAAAACATCATCACGATCAAATTCAGTCGTAAATAAATCTCCAAAATGTCCATTTTGAACAAAGAAGTTATAAAGTTCTTTATAAGAAGGATCAATATATAAATGATTAGCTGTCGCAATCATGTAATCACAATGAAGCTCTTCTAACATATTAGCTGTCTTTAAACATAACTCATAATCCATTCTATTTTCATAAATTGATTTTCCATCAATTTCTACATAACCACCATTATTTAATATATAACCATCAAAAGTACCATCCCACCACTTTTGATCTAACATCGCTTTAGGACGTCCACTACAAATAAAGAGTTTATGTCCTTGTTCCTTTAATCTTTTTAATTCATTTTGTACACCTTGAGGAATCTCTTGAATTCCTCCATAAGACCATATTAATGTTCCATCAATATCAAAAAATAATACTTTTTGTTTCATAACGTTTCTCCTTTATAAGATTATATCACAAAGCAATAATCAATAATTTTCAAGAAAAGAAAATAGAAAAATACGTAAGAAAGTACGCAAGATAGTACGTAAGATAAAATTGTTTTTTATTATTTAATAATGTATAATATAGAAATAAAATACGTAAGATAATACGTAAGAAAAGGAGAAGTTAGATTAATGAGTTATCAACCACCTTATACCATCACTAATACAATATTATCCTATGTATCTTCTATTTCTGAAAAAATAGGAAATATTTCAGCAACCCATAATTTAGAATCAAAACCACATTTACGAAGAAACAATCGTATTAAATCGATTCATTCTTCTTTAAAAATAGAAGCTAATTCTTTATCGCTTGGACAAGTAAGAGATGTTATAAATGGTAAAATGGTTTTAGGTAAACAAAAAGAAATTCAAGAAGTAAAAAATGCTTTTGATGCTTATGAAAGAATAAATGAAATAGATCCTTATAGTATTGAAGACTTGAAAAAATTTCATAGTATTATGACAAAATACGTTGTTGATATATCAGGAGAGTTTCGTAATAGTGATGAAGGTGTTTTTGATGATCAAGGAAATTGTATTTTTATTGCACCTCCACCATATCTTGTATCGTCACTTATGAACGATCTATTTAATTGGATGCAGAATGAAAAAGATAATGTTCATCCATTAATATTAAGTTGTATATTCCATTATGAATTTGTTTTTATTCATCCGTTTTGTGATGGGAATGGAAGAATTGCAAGACTATGGCATACCGCTATATTAACTAAATGGAAACCTATTTTTGAGTATATTCCTATTGAAAGCCAAATTGAAAAATTTCAAAATGAATACTACAGCGCAATAGCTAATTGCCATGTACAAGGTGAATCTACTTTATTTATAGAATTTATGTTAGAACAAATAGATAAAATATTAGATGATATTTCTAATCAGGTTGATGAAGATAACGAACAAATAAATCCTAATATAAAAAAATTACTTGATGTTATGGAATATGATGTATCTTATTCCAGCAATGATCTTATGAAAAAAATAAATTTAAAATCAAAAGAAGGTTTTAGAAGAAATTATTTGCGTCCAGCATTAAATGAAAATCTTATTCATATGACAATACCTGATAAACCAAACAGTAAAAATCAACGTTATATTAAAGTATAGTAAAAAAAGGAATCTTTGCGATTCCTTTTAAATTAGTCATCTAAAATAGAAGATCCATTTGTAGCGATCACTTCTTTATACCAATCATATGATTTCTTTTTAGAACGTTTATAAGTTCCATTACCATAATCATCAACATCTACATAAATAAATCCATAACGTTTAGACATTTGATTTGTAGAGTTAGATAATAAATCAATAGGTGCCCAAGTTGTATAACCCATTAATTCAACACCATCTTCTTCAATAGCTTTATACATTTGACGAATATGTTCTCTTAAATAATCAATACGATAATCATCATTAATAGAACCATCTTCTTCTACTGTATCTTTTGCACCTAAACCATTTTCTACAATAAATAATGGTTTTCTATAACGATCATATAAATCAACACATGAAATTCTTAAACCAATTGGATCAATTTGCCATCCCCAATCAGAACTAGGAATATGTGGGTTTTTAATGGCTGTTACAGTATTACCTGCACTCATTTCTAATCCTTTTGTATCAGCAGCCACACAACTAGATGAATAATAAGAGAATGAAATGAAATCTACAGGATATTTTTTCATAATTTCTAGATCTTCATCAGTCATTTTAATATTGAATCCTTTGTTTTTATACATTTGTAATAAATATTTAGGATATTCACCATGAACTTGCGTATCGCTATAACAATAGATTTGTCTCATTCTTTGTTGTTGTTCTAAAACATCTTCTGGTTTACAAGTATATGGATAATAAGTTAATTTAGTAAGCATACATCCTACTTTAGCGTCAGGAATATTTTCATGAGTAATTTTTACAGCTAAAGCACTTGCTACAAATTGATGATGCATTGCTTGATATTCCACTTCTTCAAATTCTTCTGGTTTGAATCTTGATTCAATAAGTCCACCTGTCATAAATGGATGTCTAATGATTGAATCAATTTCATTAAATGTCAACCATAATTTTACTTTGTCTTTATATCTTTTAGTAATAACATCAACATAACGTGTAAAGAATTCAATTGAACGACGATCATACCAACCATTATAATCCATACAGAATGCGAGTGGTGGTTCATAATGAGACATAGTAACTAATGGTTGCATCCCATATTTTAAACATTCATCAAAAACATCATCATAGAATTTTAAACCTTCTTCATTTGGTTCTAATTCATCTCCTCTAGGGAAAATACGAGACCAAGCAATAGACATTCTATAGACTTTAAATCCCATACCAGCAAGTAAAGCAATATCTTCTTTATAATGATGATAAAAATCAATTCCATGACGTTTAGGATAATAAACTTCATCATCAGTACTTAAAGCTTTTTCAATCATTTCATCAGAAATATCACATAAACCATGAGTATTTAATAAATCATTCATTGATTTAGGATCAGTAAATAATTGTACATCACTACAACTTACACCTTTTCCGCCTTCTTTCCAACCACCTTCATATTGGTTAGCGGCAGTAGCTCCACCCCATAAAAAACCTTCTGGAAATTGTTTCATATTATGTTTCTCCTCTTTTATATTGTTTTCTTTGATTTTATTATATCTAAATAACTTTTTATTTGTTTATTTTTTCAAAATATAAAAAGATACCTCAATTCTACTTATAAGAGGTGTTGTATTTTATATAAAATGATATGATTTGAATAAAGGAAGTGGTTATATGGATCTTGTTAAAATTGGTAAATATATTGCAGGGAAAAGAAAAGCATTAGGTTTGACCCAAAAACAACTTGCTGAAAAATTGAATATGTCTGATAAATCTGTATCTAAATGGGAAAGAGGTATTTGTTTACCAGATGTGACAGTCTATTTAGAATTATGTAAAATATTAGGAATAAGTATTAATGAGTTTTTAGCTGGAGAAGATATTGTTGAAGGAAATGTTGAACAAAAGGCTGAAGAAAATATTATTCAAATTACTAAAGATAATAAAAAGAAACAAAAGAGTTTAAAAAAAATCATTACTTTATTACTTTGTGTATTAATTATTTTTATGACACTTAGTTTCTTCCTATTTAAAGAAATAAACAAATCACAAAATTATATAGAACCCTTTTTAGAAGAAAGTACAGAAATGAAAACTGTAGAATTATTAGCAGAGCATCATGGGGATATTATGTTATTTCATTATGATACCAATAAAAAATTTGATTCAATCTCAATGTATTTAACAGAATATCAAAAAGGTAAGAAAATATCTCATAAAGAAGTTTGTAAGTTTTATATAAATCCTTCACAAGGAACAGATAAAGGTAATATAGCTCTTACATTAAATCAAGAAGCATCATCTATGAAAATCGTTGTTGCTTATGATGGTGGTTATTATGATACGAGTCAAATTCCATTTATAGAAAGTATTAAAGATTTTAATGTATGGTCAATAGAAAAGATTGAAGAAAAAACATCAATTAGATATGGTAATGAACAAATGTTGATAGCTTTATTTTATGGAAAAGATGGTGTTTCAACAATTCCTATAGAAGAAATAGAAAAGAATGGTATAGATTTAAAGAATGATTATATGGGGATTCTTTCATTTAAGTTTGAATAAAAAACGTCATCCTAGGATGGCGTTTTAAAAATCAAATTTATTCTTTTTCTTCATAATAATAAATATACTCACACAAATAAGTGCAGATAAAATAGAACCTAGAGCTGGTGTAAGTCCCATAGGTAACAATGTTTTAGGGAAAAGCTTAGAAGTAATATAAGCTCCTGGAACTCTTATAAGGGCAATAGAAATTACATTATGAATAAAGGAAATAATGGAATAACCATAAGCTGTAAAGAATCCACTAAAACAAAAATGAATAGAAGCAAAGACACAATCTAAAACATATCCTTTTAAATATTGACTACCATACATAATAACAGCTGCTTCACTTGTAAATAATGAAAGAATTTCTTTAGAAATAAATTGACAAGTAATTGCAAAGAAAACTCCAAAACCTAAAGCAATAAAACATCCATAGCGTAAAGTTTGTCTTGCTCTTTGATGTTGCTTTGTTCCCACACATTGAGCGCAGATAGCCGAAATAGCCGATAACATACTTGATGGTACTAAGAATAAAAAGCTAATGATTTTTTCTACGACACCAACTGCTGCCGCAATATCCACACCACGGCTATTGGCGATAATGGTAATAATGATAAAAGAAATTTGAATCAAACCATCTTGCATAGAAATAGGAAAACCTATTTTAAAGATATCGGTAATAATCTTTTTATGTAATTTAAAATGTTGTCTATGAATGACAATAAGTTTTTTCTTTATAATCGCAAATAATGCAACAATAACACTAATAAGTTGTGAAATCACTGTCCCAAATGCGGCACCCACTGCATGCATATTAAAATAACCAATGAAAATAAAATCTAAGACGATATTAAAGAAACAAGCAACTGCTACAAAATACATAGGGCTTTTAGAATCACCTAATCCTCTAAAGATAGAACTAATAATATTATAAGCAGTAATAAAAGGAATTCCGATAAAACATATTTTTAAATATAAGGTTGTTTCTTGAATTGCTTCTACAGGTGTAGACATGATTGAAACAATCGAATTAATAAAAAATAATAAGATCAAAGTAACGATCAGAGATAAAATCATAAAAATAATGATTGTATTTCCTACAGTTAATCTTTTTTCTTCTTCTTTTTTCTCACCTACATAACGACCAATCATGACCGTTGAACCCATTGCAATTCCTACAAGCATGACAGTAATCATATGCATAACTTGGCTTCCTATAGAAACACCTGATAGAGAAGCAGCTCCATTGTATTGACCAACAATAAATAAATCTGCCATACCATAGAATGTCTGTAAGAAATTAGCTAATAAAAATGGTAATGAAAATGTAATAATATTTTTTAAGGCACTGCCTTTTGTTAAATCTTTTTGCATAACATCAACTCCTTGCTTTGTATTATATAGGATAATACATAAAAGATAAAACGAAAAAAAATGCTTGATCTAGCACTTTTTTTCATGGATATGTTGTAATAATAAATTTAAGTTTTCTGATTTATTTTGTTTTAAATAAACAAGATTGATTTTTTCATAGTCACTAAAGACATTACTAATATCTTCTAAATAGAATTGTTCCTTGTTTCCTATTTCCTTTGTAGGAAGGATTGAAAAACCTCTAGATAAATTAAGTAAAAGAAGTTGTTTAGGAAATTCTTTGACGTATTCTACTTGTTTAAAAGAAGCATGATAAAGTTTATAAAGTTCATCTTTACATAATTGATGATAATTTTGATCTTGAGTTTTGGTGATAAAGGGTACAGCTTCAATCACCTTTTCTATTGTCTGATATTGCTTGATGAGTTCTTTTGAACAAACAAGAGAAACTTTACCTTTAGATAAAGTTGTTGTTTCAATTTGCTTGTTTTTATAAAAAGAAAGCATACTTGGAGTAATTAAAGCATCAAGTTGATGGGCTTTTAAACCTTCAATCAATTCATTTTCATCAAGATAAGAATAAGAAATAGAAAGATGTGGATATTTCTTTTCAAAGCTTTCAAGTATTTCAAAGTCTGTAAAATCTGTTGTTTTCATCCCTATATGTAAAGTATTGTTTTGTTGAATATTTTGACATAAGGTTTGATAAGAGGCATAAATGTCTTTCATACCTTCATAGAATTGTTTTCCTTGTTGAGTAAGCGTTAATGTTCGATGTTCTCTTATAAATAGCTGTGTTTGAAGTTCTTGTTCTAAGACAGCAATATATTTAGACATGGTTGTTTGTCCAATATGACAAGAAGCAGCTGCTTGCGTAAAGTTTTTATATTCAACTGCTTTAAAGAAATAATGTATTTTATTTAGATCCATAATATCACCTAATTTATTATAACAAAAAAAGGAGCAATGAAGCTCCTCTACTCAATATTTATTTACGTTTGAATAATGATTTTAAACCACGTGAGATAACTTGGAAGAAACTAAGAGAACGAACCATATTATTTGGATCAACATAATTTCTAACAGCTCTTAATGTCTTCTTATTATCTCTTGTTGAAAAGATAAAGTTTCCATTATTTTTAGTAACAACTGCAAATCGAGGAATCCATTTTCCTTTAAACATGACACTTGCCATGATTCCTGTTACTTCAGACCAAGGAATTTGAATATAATCATTGACGTTTTTATCATTATAATATTCAAAGGCTTCATCCCCGACCATTACTTTACCATAATTTGCCATTCCTAAATAAGAAGTAGCGTTAATTGTTAAATCGACTTTTTTATTTAATGATTGTACCATATATTCCCTCCATAAATATTGAGATTTTAAATTACATAATTCCAATTAAACGAGCAATAATACCAACAGCGAATAAAGCGATGATAATTACAATTGGAGATACTTTTTTCTTTAATAACCAGCAGCAAAGTAATGTAAGTAATAATGCTGCAAGACCAGGAATTAATTGATCTAAGTTTTGTTGTAAAGTTGTAACTTTAACTTTATCTAATCCAGTAGCTCCAAGTGAAGCATATTGAGTTAATGCTGATTTAATACCTTCAGCTCCACCTTTGATTTGACTCCAATCAATATAAGCACCTTCAGATTGAGTAACTCTAGAAACAACAGGAGTAAATGAAATACTTACCCAACGTTGAACTAAAGAACCGATAATGAACATACCTAAAATAGAAGCACCTTGAGTAATTTTACCTAATAAACCACCAGATAAATCTTGTGCGATAGAAGTACCAACTTTATATCCAAATTCTTGAGTATACCAAATAAATGCCATACGAATAATATTCCAAGCAAAGAAGAATAATAATGGACCAACAATACTTCCACCTAAAGCAAGTGAAGCACCTAAAGCACCTAAGATTGGTCTTAAAGTGAACCAGAATACTGGATCTCCAACCCCAGCAAGAGGTCCCATCATACCAACTTTAACCCCTTGAATAGCTTGGTCATTGATTTCAGCACCATTAGCTCTTTCTTCTTCTAAGGCTAATGTAACACCCATAACTGGAGCTGAAACATAAGGATGTGTATTATAGAATTCTAGATGTCTTTTTAAAGCGTCTGCTCTATCTTGTGGATCTTTGTATAATTTTTTGATAGCTGGGATAATTGAATAACACCAACCACCATTTTGCATACGTTCATAGTTCCATGATCCTTGAAGGAACTGATGACGCCAAGCAACTGATAAACGATCTTTTTTACTTAATTGAATTTTTTCTGCCATATTTCTTTCCTCCTTCAAGATTAATAGTCATTTAAAATATCACCTAATGGATCACCAGAACCAGTAGAACCACCATTACCAGAACCACCGTTTTCTTTTAATCCTAAGTAAATTAAAGCAATAGCAACACCTAAAGCACCTAAAGCGATTAATGTTAATTCACTTAATGCAGCTAATACAAAACCAATAGCAAAGAATGGCCAAGTTTCTTTAGTTGACATCATGTTAATAACCATTGCATAACCTACAGCGGCAACCATTCCACCACCAACAGTCATACCACCTGATAACCAAGCAGGCATTTGATTTAAAACATTAGTTACTGCTTCAGCAGGAACAACACATAATGCAGCAGCAGGAATTGCGATTCTGACACCTTGTAATAAGATACCTAAAATTTGATAAATTTCAATTTTGCGGTAATCACCTTTTTCAGCAGCACTATCCATTAAGTGAACTAATGGGATAGCGATTGTACGACAGATCATAGTTAAGAATAAACCAGCTACTGATAAAGGTACAGCAACAGCGATTGAAGTAGAGATAGCTGTTTGTGTATTAACAGTACCACCATTTAAACCTAAAACCATGATAATTGCAGAAGCAACAGAAGCTAAAGCAGCATCTGGAGCAACAGCAGCACCAACGTTTGCCCATCCTAAGGCAATCATTTGTAAAGAACCACCTAAGATAATACCTTCACTTAGATGTCCTGAAACTAAACCAATTAAAGTACACGCTACTAGTGGTTGATGGAATTGGAACTCATCTAAGATCCCTTCCATACCTGCTAATAATGCTACTAAAATAATTAACATAATAGTAATTGCAGACATTAAATTTTCCCCCTATTTCATATTTTGAAGTTCAGTCTTAGCTTTTTTAAGAAGACTGTCCATATTTTCTTTAGAATCAGCAGGTACTTTACGAACATCGAAAGTAATACCCATTTCTTTTAATTTTTCTAAAGTTTCAACATCATTTTGATCCATAGCAATGGCTTTATTAACAACCACTTTACCAACTGAGTGAGCCATAGAACCAATATTTAATTCTTTAATATCAACTCCACCTTCAATAGCTCTTAAAGCATCTTGAGGAGTTTCAAATAACAATAAAGCTTTAGTAGCACCAAAACGAGGATCTTTAGCGACTTCGATCATCTTTTTGATTGGTACAACGTTTGCTTTAACACCTGGTGGCGCAGCTTGTTCAATCATTTGTTTACGTAATGCATCTTTAGAAACAGCATCAGATACAACAATGATACGAGTTGGTTGAGTTGATTTTGTCCAAGTAGTTGCTACTTGACCATGTAATAAACGCGTATCAACACGAGCTAAAACATATTTAATATGTCCATCTCCAAGAACAGTTCCTTCAGGAATAGCTCCAGCAGGTGCTGGTTTTTCAGCTTTTACTGCTTCTTCCTTTTTAGGTTCTAATTCTTCTGGACGAATGTTAACTCCGTCTCTAGCAACTTCACAGATATGAGTTGCGATTTCATGTGCGCTGTCAGTAGACATACGCATTGCATATGCTTCAATAAGCATTGGTAAATTTAACCCAGTAACGATTGCCCAATGATCTTCATGACCGTTAAGTAATAAGTTTGCTTGGTTGAAAGGAGTACCACTCCATAAATCAACTAAGAAAAGAACTTCGTCTTGATTTTCAAAAGTGGAAATAGCTTCTTCCATTTTTGCTCTTAAATCATCAGGACCTTCACTTGGTTGTAAAGTCACAGCTTTTACATCTTTTTGTTCACCGAAAATCATAGAACCAGATTGTAAAATTCCATTAGCGAATTCACCATGACTTGCAAGAATAATTCCTACCATAATTTTCCTCCCTCTCTCTAATTAACATTGAATAACAAAAAAAGTAGGCCAACTATTTAAAAGAAGATACAATAAAGCTATTGCTCTTTTTTAAAATAGTTAATGCCTACTTAAAGTTACACACTATTGAATATTCAATTTAATTACAGTGATATACTAACATCCTCAAATGTAAGCGTCAATCATTTTTTTACATTTTTATGTTCTTTCATTGTTTTTATTATCCAAAAAACAATGAAAAGAATAAAATTTAATATAAAACAATCACAATTTATCAATAAATAAAAAAAAGGAGTTTCCTCCTAATTTTGAAAAGCACTTGATAAAATTCTTTCTAAATGTAAAGCCAAATAACCAACTTCAGACTCTGGTAATTCTTTATGAAGTACCTTTGATAAATCATCACACATTCTTACTGCTTGTTCATAGGCAAAAGGAAATTTATCTTTGGTAAATTCACTAATATCCATTTGTAGTTGTTCATTAGTATTTAAACGAATAATTAAGAATTTAATATGATTCATTAAACGGGCATAAGAAATCGATTCAACATCAATTTTCATATTTAAATCTGTTTGTAATTTAATAATACTTTCATGAACAACACGTGCTGCTTCCATCGATTCTCCTACTTTATTAGAAGAAATAGCAGAGTGGATATGTAAAGTAATAAAACCTACTTCATCATTATTGATTTTTTTATTGATAAAAGATTGAATGATTTCTTTTGATTTTAAAGCAACTTCATATTCATCAGGGAAAAGAAGTCGTATATCGTAAGTAAACGGATTATTAGGCATGATATTTTCATCCATACGTTTGATAGCAAAATAAATATGATCAGCAAGTGGAACAAGAATATCATGATTAACTTCTTGAAATTTATTAGTTGCTTCTTTAATGATTTCAGCTGCAATTTCTAAATAAACTGGATTAATATAATCAATAACTTTCTTTAACTTATCTTTCGCTTGATAGTTTTTTTGCATCATATATTTTTTAGCTTGAGGTGGAATTTCAAAATGATCATTTACTTTTTTACCAAAACCAATCCCTTTAGCCATAATAATAATTTCATTATTATCTTCTTTAGCTAGGATAGTATTATTATTTAATACTTTTAAGACTTGATACATTTTGTTCACCTACTTTCTTATTTTTAAAACTGTTTCGCCACTTTTTTTATTTCCATAGATCTTTTCTAGAGTTCCTTGGCCTTTAGTTACAATCATTAAAAGACAATCATCTACTGCGTTCTCTTTGATATAATGCAAATCTGCATTCCATAACAAGTCCCCTTTTTTAACCTTCTGATTCATTTTAACAAGAAGTTCAAACCCTTGTCCATTTAATTTTACGGTATTGATACCAAAATGAATTAAAATCTCCATTCCATTCTCTAATTCAATACCTATAGCATGTTTAGTAGGATAAATCATAGAAATCGTTCCATCGCATGGAGCAACTATTAAACCATGGAGAGGACGAATCATTAAACCATCCCCTAAAAGTTTATGGGCAAAGATATCATCACTACAATCTTCAATTGGTAAAACTTCCCCATCAACAATATTTCCAATTTCTAAATCTGTTGTATGATAAACAATTGTTTTTTCTTCATCATAAGCTTCAGGAACATTATCAAGATAATCATCGATTTTTGTTTTTAAAGAAGAAGCTTTAGGCCCAAAAATGATTTGAATTGCATTTCCTTGTAATAATACAGCAGCAGCCCCTGCTTGTTTTAAAGAAGCTTCATTTACTAATTCAGGTTCTTGTAAAGAAGCACGTAATCGTGTTATACAACAATCTAATTCATAGAAGTTATGACGACCACCTAATCCTTTAATAATCATTTGTACTTGAGGATCAATTAAAGATTGATCAAAAGAATAATCCATTTTCTTTTTATTAAAAATCGTTAATTTATTATTATCTTCTCTTCCTGGTGTTTTTAAATCAAATTTCTTAATTAAAAAACTAAATGAAAAATAATACAAGAAGAAATACATAATTCCAAAAACAACAATAAAAATCCAATGAGTCTTACTATTACCTTGCAATACCCCAAAAACAAGGAAATCAATCAAACCACATGAAAAAGTAAAGCCAATCGTTACTTTTAAAACATGGGCTAAAACAAAAGCAGTTCCCGCTAAAAAAACATCTACTACAAATAACATAGGAGCGACAAAGATAAAAGCAAATTCAATCGGTTCAGTAATTCCTGTTAAAATACTGGTAAGGGCAGCTGATAAAAAGAGACTTCTTACAACTTTTTTTGATTCATCTTTAGCACATTGATACATCGCTAAAGCAGCACCTGGTAAACCAAAAATCATAATCATAAATTCACCAGAGAAATATTTTGTTGCTTCAACACTGAAATGTTTTAAATTTGGATCAGCTAATTGAGCAAAGAAAATATTTTGAGCACCATTAACTAAGACACCATTAACTTCCATAGATCCGCCAATAGCTGTTTGATAAAAAGGCATATAGAAAACATGATGTAAACCAAAAGGCACCAGGGCTCTTTTAACAATTCCATAAATAAATGTTCCCCCATAACCACTACTAGCAATCAATTGTCCAAACTTAAAAATACCTGATTGAATACTAGGCCAAATATAAAACATTAAAAAACCAATAAAAATATAAACAATCGTTGAAATAATTGGAACAAATCTTTCTCCTTCAAAGAAAGATAAAAAATCAGGTAATTGAATTTGATAAAAACGGTTATGTAAATAACTCACACCTAAACCAACAATAATTCCCCCAAATACTCCCATCTGCAAAGACATTTGTCCACAAACATTTGTCAGAGTTCCTTCTACCACATCAACTAAAACTTTATTACCAGCAATCACACCATTAAAAGTAAGTAAACTATGAATTGTTGAATGCATGACAAAAAAAGCAATAATCGAAGATAAAACCGCAACTTCTTTTGATTTCTTAGCCATTCCTAAAGCTACAGAAGCTGCAAAAATTAAAGGTAGATTATCAAAAATAGTTTGTCCAACTGCCATTAATAACGTCAATATTTGATTTAAAACAGTTCCATTTCCTAAAATACTTTCCATACCAAGTGAAGCAATCGTTGCTTCATTGGTAAGTGAACTTCCAATTCCTAAAAACATCCCCGCAATGGGTAAAACAGCAATAGGTAACATAAAACTACGCCCTATTCTTTGTAAAACACCAAAGATTCTTTTTCTCATATTCTTTCCCCTCTATAAAAAAAGTATAGAAATCTATACTTAAAACACACAATTTATCGCATTTAGTGTATCATAAAACTAGAAACATGTACAAATTTATTAAAGGAGCTAACTATGGAAGAAATCAAACAACTCGTTTATAACTATGCAAAAGCTGTACACACGCAAAATGAAGAAGAATTTAAAGCATTATGGTCTTCAAAAGAAAACATCTTGATTTCTATTACGAATCAATTCAATGGAACAGATGCTATCTATCAAGATTTTTTAATTGGAGGTATCCAAAAACATTATGAATCGATTGATTTAGTAGTTGAAAATATTGATATTCGTATGATTGATGATAATAAAGCAATTGTCGTATTTAAATATCATACAGAATGTATTCGTAGAGATACACATGAACTTTATGGTATCAAAGGTTTAGAAACACAAATAGTCATTAAAGAAAACAATCAATGGAAATTAATGCATATTCATTATTCAAAATAATAGGAGTTATACGAAATTCGTATAGCTCCATTTTTTTATCTATAATCTTTCTTTTTTTAATAAATCAAGAAATTCATCTTCATTATAATCTTTAGATTTTCCTTTCTTTACAAGTGATGCTTTATATTTTACCTTATCTTCATATTGAATACTTTCTTTTTCAACTTCTTGATTATAAATATCAATTATCAATTTTTTATTCATAAATATGTCTGTCCCTCTTTTGTTTAGAGTATTTTAACATCTTTTTTATTGATATTCATTAGTCAATAACGTTTAAACGAGTTTTTATAGGCATCTTTTATTATTAATTTTTTCTAGAAGCTACTTGTTCTAGAATTAAAAACAGCACATTTTGTGCTGTCTTGTATCTATTTCATTGGAGTTAATGTTCCACCATTAGATAATGTAATAGTTTGTCCATTTAACCAACTATTAGCAGAAGCATCATAATAAATAGTATGACCATTATCTTCAATTAAAGATAAATCATTGTTTTCTAAAGTTAAAGTAGTAACATAACTATCTCCAGTAACGACCCATTTAGAAGAACTATCTAAAGATAAGTTGACTTCTTTAGCGTTATTTTCACTATTGATCATACTTGTAAGAGTTGAGCTTTTTAAAACAAAAGAAGCAGTAGAAATATTATCAACACTAATATTTCCATTTAATGTTTGGTTTGTCGCATTAAATGTTAAGTTTCCACCATTACTTCCTTGACTACCCCATTCACCATCATTACCAGAAACAGCAACTAATTGATTACTTCCATAATTTAATTTTGTATTTTCTAAGTTAATCACTGCATCTGTATTCGTAATGAAGAACATTGGAGATGTTTTATATACTTTTGATTTTTTAGAAATTGAAAGAGTTGAATCAGTAGCACTGAATGTTCCCGTTCCTTCACTAGCATCTCCAGACATACTTTGATAAATCATAACACCACAATTATCAATTCCATCATCCACACGACCTATACCATAACTTGTAAGTTTTGTGTTATTTAAAGTAATACTGTTTTTACCTTCAATAACGGCACATGAAGAATCAGTGGCAGTTCCTTTAGAATTAGAAACAGAAATTGTACCTGTTGAATAAACACAAGGTGAACCTTTTCCATTTGTATTTAAAGTTGAATTTTTAACAGTAACTGTTCCTTCGCCACGATCAGTGGCAACAGCAGCACAATGTTGGCCACTGGTATTGATTGTTACTTTATTAGCGTTAATGGTTCCACCATAAGTCGCATCTAAACCACGAGATGAATCACCAGTTGTGGTAATTTTTGTATTACTTACATTGATGGTTGCATTTTCTCCTGTAGAGAAAATAGCATTAGCACCTGTGGCACTTGTTTTAATGGTTGTATCTTTAATGGTTGCTTCACTTTCTTTTTGTACAAGGACAGCCGCATTTAAACCATAAAATTCACTATTTTCAGTATTTGAAGAATCACCAGATTTAGAAATCGTTAAACCTTTAGCATTCAATGAACCGCCATTGTTTACAGCAATGGCGGATTCATCTGAAGAAGTGGATGATAATGTTTTATTTGATAATTCTTGACTATCAGAAACATTAACAACTCCTTCTGTTGTTATTTGTGATGTATTATTTGATGAAGCATTATTAAATAACAAAGCATTACTTGATAATACAAGAGCAACAACAAGTAAGATTGTTCCTACAACATTGATAACAGCATAGATTGCTGTAGGTTTTGCTCCATAGAATGTTTCAGCGAGTGTCTTGCTTCCAAATTTACTCATAATCAAATAAGTTATCGCAAGCATAAGTACAAGAACACTTATACTAATAATAACGATTTGTAAAACAGATAAAGATTGACTTGATAAACTCATACCTTGATCTATTTGACTTGATTGATTACTATTTTGTCCAGGCATACTTTGCTGATTATTGTTTTGCCCGTTTTGTTGGTTACCATTTGAATTAGGCATACCACTTGGTGCTTGTCCATTTTGATTAGGTGCTTGTGAATTTGAATTTTCATTTGATTGATCACCTGAATTTTGATTTGAATTTGCTTGATCATTTGTACTTTGGTTACTATTTTCAGATGAACCTTGTTGATTAGATTCATTATTTTGTTGAGAATTACTTTGATTATTGTTTTGAGAATTGTTATCTCCTTGACTTGGCATTGAAAGAGGTGTTCCTCCTACTTGTTGCATAGAAGATGTATTATGATTTTTAGCATAATACAAAGTTCCTGAAATAGATCCTAAGGAAACAATAATGCAAATTACACTGATAATTACTGATAATTTCTTTTTCATGTCTATCTCCTCCTGACACTTATATCATACCCATTTTTTTGCATAGTAGAGTGTGAGGAGTGTGTAAAAATGTGGTAAACTTACATATAATTTTGGGACATAAATACTATAAAAATTACTTTATCTCCGTACCTTTTATTAAAACAATCCAAATTAATTATGTTCTTTATCTTCATTCGAATTTTTTAAATTAAATTAGACTTATTTGTAGAAATAACAAATTCTAAATCATCTATATTATAAACTTTAATTCTTCCTTTATGAGGAATATCTATATCAAATTTTAAATCATTTTTGAATTTGGGACCATCTTTTTTAACAATAATAGATATACTATCCTCTACACATGATTTAGCCACTCTTGCTAGAATGAGAGTTTCTGTCAACGCTCTTCTGCAAAATTCTAAATGTTCTTCTAGCATATTTTATACCTACTTATGTAGATTGTCTTTTTTTGCTATTTTTGTTAAAAAAAACTGTAGCTTAAGCTACAGTTAACAGGGATTATTCATATTTTGCCAAGATCTTATCATATTTACCATTTTTCTTTAAGTTTGCTAAACCTTTATTAAATTTCTTTAATAATGTTTTATTTTCACCTTTTAATACAGCAAATCCATAATAAGCAGGATTTTCATTACCACAAGGAGTATCAAAATCCAATTCACCTGTTTTAATCATATATTTTAATACTGGAGTATCTTCAAAACAAGCAACAGCTTCACCAGATTTCACTTTTTCAAACATAAATGTTGATTCTTCAACAACTTCTAAATTAAAACCATATTTATCTTTAATAGATTCTGCAAATTGTAACCCAGCTGTACTTGTTTTAGCAACCACTGTTTTACCTTTTAAATCATCATAACCTTTAATTCCAGAATCTTTAGCAACACCCATTGAAACCCCTGTTTCATAATATTCATCAGAAAAATCATATTTTTCTTTACGTGCATCTGTAATTGTCATCCCAGCAATAACAGCATCTGCTTCCCCTGATTCAAGTGCTGTACAAGCTGCATCAAACCCTAATGAATTAATTTTAATTTTAAAATTTTGATCTTTAGCAATAGCTCTTATTAAATCCATATCGACCCCAATTAATTTACCAGAATCATCTTCCATTTCAAATGGTGGATATGTTTTATCTGTTGCAATAATATACGTTTTTTCTTCACTACTGCTCGAACTTCCTCCACCACAGCCAGTTAATGAAATAGCCATTAAACCAGCTAACATTAAAGCACCTAATTTCTTCATTTTCATACTCATTTCCCCTTTTCTTTATATATCAACACCTAGGTGACGATATCTATAATACCTTATTCAAAAAATCAATCGTTCTTTGTTGCTTTGGATGATTAATAACTTCATAAGGATCCCCTTGTTCTACAATATAGCCACCATCCATAAAAATAACTTTTGAACTTACTTCTCTAGCAAATCCCATTTCATGAGTAACGACAACCATCGTCATACCTTGTTTGGCAAGATCCTTCATAACCGTTAAAACTTCTCCTACCATTTCTGGATCTAAAGCACTTGTGGGTTCATCAAATAACATGATATCTGGTTTCATAGCCAAAGCACGAGCAATCGCTACCCTTTGTTTTTGTCCCCCAGATAACTGATTTGGATAACTTTCTGCTTTATCTTTTAATCCCACTCTTTCTAATAATTGAAGAGCTGTCTTTTCCGCTTCTTCTTTAGACATCTTTTTAAGTTCAACAGGCGCTAACATAATATTTTCTTTTACCGTCATATGTGGAAAAAGATTAAAATGTTGGAACACCATACCTATATTTTCTCTTATCTTATTGATATCTAATTTAGGATTAGTAATATCTTGACCATCAACAACTACACTACCACTTGTTATTTCTTCTAAACGATTTAAACATCTTAAAAATGTTGATTTTCCTGATCCTGAAGGACCAATCAAACAAATCACTTCTCCTTCATCAATATCTAAAGAAATATCTTTTAATACTTCTAAAGAACCAAAACTCTTTTTTAAATTTTTAACAGACACTTTTTTATTTTCCATAAGATAACCTCTTTTCCGCAATTTTTGCGACTTTTGCAAGAAGAGTACACATAATCAAATAATAACAAGCCATCAAACAATAAACCGCCATAATTTGACTTGATTGACTTGAAGCAATTGTTTTACCAATATTGGTAAGTTCAGCAAGACCAATTGCTGATAACAATGATGTATCTTTAATAGAAATAATAAATTGATTAATAATTGAGGGTAACATCGTTCTTAAAGCTTGAGGTAAAACAATTTTTTTCATTGTTTTACTATAAGGTAAACCAAGTGATCTCGCTGCTTCAATTTGTCCAACATCAACAGCTTCAATCCCCGCTCTTACAATTTCTGCCATATATGCTCCTGCATTTAAAGATAAAGCAACAGTACCGGCACAAAATGTTCCGCCAACATTAATCCAACTAAACCCTGTAGGTCTTAATACTTGGGCTAAACCAAAATAAATAATTAAGATTTGTACAAGCATTGGGGTTCCTCTAATAATATATATATATAGATTCCCAATAGCTTTTAATACTTTTATAAGCAAGGACTTACTTTTTGAAGTATTAATCAAACCAACAACAATCCCAATAATTGTCGCAATTAAAAGCGATAAAATAGACAATTCAATGGTAATAATAAAAGCTTGATTAAATCTTCCTATGTATTGTCCTAATCCTCCTAAGAAACCATTCACATGAATTCTCCTTTCTTGTATAGTAATAAATTACAACGAAACAGCACTAATGTCAAAGAAAAAAATATCAAGACAATAAAAAAATATCGAAAGTATACAAAAAAACACACTATTCCTCTTAAATAGTAGAAAGAATAGTGTTTTTTATTTCAATGTTTTTTTGTCGGTACACAGAAGGCGAAAATCCTGTTTTCTTTTTAAATTCCTTTGTAAAATAACTTCCATTATTAAATCCACAACAGAGTGCAATCTCCGTAATACTTAAATTTGATGTAAGCAATAAACGTGAAGCTTCTTGTAAACGAACATTTAAAATATATTCAAACAGCGTACAGCCCATCTGTTTCTTAAATTCCCGACAACACGTACTTCTAGCAAGTCCAACCTGTTGAGCGATTTGTTCCAAAGTAATTTGTGATGCATAGTTTTTACGAATATAGGCCAATATTTGCCTCACTTGTAAAGAAATCGTCGCTTTTGATGGATTATTTGTTTCATTATAAGATGAAACAAGTAGGTGCCATATCGTCGCAAGTTCAATACTTATTTTCATTTCATCACGATGACTTTCATGATAGAGCTGATTGATTGATAAAAGAAGATCAAGAATTTTTGCTTGCCAAGACACTTCCCTTTGAAGCAGACAATAGGTCATTTTAGAATTCTTCAAATAAGGATCGACATATTTAATTTGTATGATACTTCCCATAAAGCCACTAATTAAGCATGCATCTAGATCAAGACAAATATAGGTACTATCTGCTTTATTATAATTTTTTGCCATATGGAGTTGTTCTGTATTAATAAAGATTCCTTCCCCTTCTTTTAAAATAAAATGATTTTGATTAATATAAAATTCTACTTCCCCATGAATCACCACACAAAACTGTAATTCATGATGCCAATGCCAATCTATATATCCTAAGATATTTTTACTTATTTGTGTCGTATAGATGGCTAGTGGAAAAGAAAGGTTTCCATGATGTGTTGTTTCCATATGATTTTGATCAAAAGGTATATCGTATATCTGCATTCTACTCTCCTTAGTCAATATAATTATAAAATTTAATACTATTATTATATTATCTTTTCTATTGTGTCAATATAATTACAAAGGAAAGGAGGATTAATAAAATGATAAAAAGCTATAAAAATCAAGCCGTTACTTCTTATAGTAAAGAAGCTCAGCTCTTTGGAAAAGACTGTGCAAAGCACGTCATCAAATATCATCAATCTTTTCCAAACTATCAAAAAACACCTTTAAAAAAGCTGACTCATCTCGCTACGTTTCTTGGAGTATCTAAGATTTATGTCAAAGACGAAAGCAAACGGTTTGGTTTAAATGCATTTAAAGGATTAGGTGGAAGTTATTGTATAGGGAAGTATCTTGGGGAAGTCTGTCATATACCTGCCCATCAGTTAAGCTATATGACTTTGAAACAAGATAACATAAAAGAACACGTAAAAAATCTTACTTTTGTCACCGCAACAGATGGAAATCATGGAAGAGGAATTGCTTGGAGTGTTCAACAATTTGGTTTACAAGCAGTTGTTTATATGCCAAAAGGAAGTAGTCAAGAGCGTCTTGAACATATTCGTCAACTCGGCGCACAAGCTAAAATTACCGATGGTAATTATGACGAAACCGTAGAACTTGCTGCAAAATGTGAAAAAACAAAAGGCTGGGTTCTTGTACAAGATACCTCTTGGCAAGGCTATGAAAAGATTCCAACATGGATTATGCAAGGTTATACTACCATGGCTCTTGAAGCCGTCAAACAAATGAAAGACATCCCCACACATATTTTCTTGCAAGCAGGTGTCGGTGCTATGTCAGGTGCTTTGAGTGCTTTCTTCGCCGATTATTATAAAGAGAAAAAGCCTAAAATAATTGTTGTAGAACCCCATAAAGCAAACTGTATTTATCGTACAGCTAAAGCTCATGATGGAACCCTCCATCTTGTTAAAGGTGAAATGCCAACCATTATGGCAGGTCTTGCCTGTGGAAAACCTTGTACCATTGGATGGGAAATGCTTCAACGTTACGTAGATTTTTTTATTTCTATACCAGATAACATTTCTGCCAAAGGAATGCGTGTTTTAGGAAATCCTCTAATGGGGGATGAAGCCATTATATCGGGAGAAAGTGGTGCCGCTACAATGGGACTTGTAGTTGAAATGTTCATGAAAAAAGAATTAAAAGGATTAAAGAAAGAGATTGGATTAAATGCACACTCTAAGATTTTATGTTTTTCGACAGAGGGCGATACAGATCAAAAGAATTATCGAAAAATTGTGTGGGATGGTGCTTATCCAAGTATAGAGGATGATTAAAATGGATGAAGAAAGATTATTAAATCGCATTGATGAATTAGGGAAAATAGGAATTGATCCAGCAGGAAAAAGAACCCGTTTAGCTGCTTCAAATGAGGATCGATTAGCAAGAGATAAGATTGTTGAATGGATGAAAGAGGCAGGATTATCGATTGTTGTTGATACGATTGGAAATATTTTTGGAATATGGGAAACAAAGGAAAATAAGGAACAAAAGCCTATTATGATAGGTTCTCATATTGATACCGTTATTAATGCAGGGCAATATGATGGGTGTTATGGGGTGATTGCTGGAATAGAAGTGATTAAATCTTTAAAAGAACAAAAAGTTGTGACCAAAAGACCCCTTATCGTTGTTGCCTTTACAAATGAAGAGGGAGTACGTTATTCCCCTGATATGATGGGATCTCTTGTTTATGCAGGTGGTCTTGATGTCAAAGAAGCCCTTGATACGATTGGTACAGATGGAACAATTCTTGGTGAAGAATTAAAAAGAATCGGTTATGAAGGAACCGTTAAACCAGGATTTATTACCCCTTATGCTTTTCTTGAATTACATATTGAACAAGGACCAATCATGGATGTTGAAGGTATTTCTATAGGAGCCGTAGAAAATTTACAAGGGATTCATTGGAAGCGTATAACAATAGAAGGTGTTGCTAATCATGCGGGAACAACACCTACTTCACTTAGAAAAGATGCTGGATTAGCTGCAGCCAAAGTCAATATTTTTCTACGAGAGCTCGTCGAAAAATCAAAAGGAGTCGCTACGGTAGGTACCATAAAATATGAACCAAATGCGATCAATGTTATTCCTTCAAAAGCTATCTTTACAATAGATTTAAGAAATTCAAATAAAGAAAACTTAGACCAAGATGAAACAAAGCTTGCAACTTATTTAAAAGAATTAGAAAAAAGGGAACAAGTAAAAATTAAAACCGAACGTCTAACAGAATTTGATCCTGTTTTATTTGATGAAAAAATTGTAAAAACCATTGAAAAAACAGCCAAAGAAAAAGGCATCCTTACAAAAAGAATGACTTCAGGAGCAGGACAAGATGCCCAAATGATGGCTCGTATTTGTCCAACAGCTATGATTTTTGTCCCAAGTGTCAAAGGGATAAGTCATAATCCTAAGGAATATACAAAACCACAGGATCTTATTTTAGGTGTTCATGTTTTTATGGATGTTATCAAAGAACTTATTACAAAATAAAAATCAGAGGGTTTAACCCTCTGAATTATTTAATATCACGCCAATGTCTTACATTATTTTCCCAAATGTAAGCATAATTTTTAGCGAGTTCACGTGCCGTTGCAGGCTTTTGACCTGTTACTTCTTCAATATCATGAGAAACAACATCCATCAAACCTTCCGCAATACTTCCTTCATTTGTGACCATATCATTCCCACACCATGGAACAGGGGATAAAGAAAAATCTTCTGTTGCTGTTCTAGGAATATGCATGGAATCAAGATATTTATAGAACTCTTCATGACTTACCGGACAATATTCAATTTGACGCCCTGATAAATCTGAAATCATCGCTGCTAAATCACGTTGTGATAAAGACTCACTCCCACACACTTTATATGTGACGTTATCTTTCCCTTTACCAAGAAGAAGAGCCGTAGCCATTCGTGCCACATCATCTTTACAAACATAAGTTGCCTTCCCTTCTCCTGCTGTTGTATACCATTTATTATCCGACATCAATGCAAGCATTACAGAAGTTGTAAGATAATTTTCAAGATAAAGATTGTCTTGCATAAAATTATATTTAATTCCTGTTTCCTTTGCACATTCGCGAATATAAGCTTCTGTTGCCGTATGATCAGGTGTTACATAAACATGGGCATATCTTGGATCAGAAGCCCCTAAAAAAGAAGTATACGTAATGTGTTTGACACCTGAAGCAATAGCTGCATCAACAACATTTCGATGTTGTTGAACACGTATTTCACCAATAGTAACTGCCGAAACAATAAAAATACGCTCTCCACCTTTAAAAGCTTCTTTCATTTCTTCAACATTGTCATAGTTGGCTTGTTTAATTGAAACTCCTAGTTTTAACCATTTTTCTTTTTTCTCTTGATTTAACCAAGTAAGATTTGGGCAAGTAAAAATCAAATTGGAAGCTTCTGTTTCTGAAAGCATTAATTCTGCCACTCTTCCACCGAGTTTTCCATCAACCCCAGTAATAATGTATTTCATTTAAATTCCTCCATTTAATCTATTAAATTCAGTTTCATTCTAATAACATTAAAGAAGAGAATCCAATCAAAAAATACTATTATCAATAAACAATCATTATTAATGAAAATTATTTTGATTCTTCTTCAAAAGCTGTTTCTTTGACGAGATTAAAAAAATCATAAACCATTTTATTAGAAGTATGTGCTTTATAATACGCTCCATAAGATAATTGATGAATATTTTCTATAGGAATCGTACAGACATTTGCCCATTTAGGGACAAAGGCTTCTGGTAAAATCGCAATACCATAACCTGCTTCTACTAAAAGAATTGCATCTTCAGAAAACTCACAAAGATAGGTTTCATTAATTTTTTTATTTCCTATTAATTTCTTTTGCGTCATTGTGATTTCAAAGGAAGCAGAAATAGGTGTATAGATAATTAATTTATGTGTTTGTATTTCATTTAATGAAATACTTTTTAGTTTTGAAACAGGATGATCTTTAGGACAAACACAACTTAAGGACATTTGAAAAAGTTCTCGATAGAGTACTTTTTTTTGTGAGGTAATATCCATTTTAGGACCAAAGGCAATATCTATAACTTCATCATCTATTCTATGGGGAATTTGACTTTGTGTAAGATGTCTAAATTGTGGATGAATATGAGGATGCTGCCATCGTATTTGTTTAAGTGCATTGGATAATAATTGTATTTGTGATGGACTACTACAACCTATTGTCAACATCTCATAGTCATTATTTGAAAAACGCGCTTTGGCACGAAACATGGTTTGTTGGATTGATTTTGCATCATCAAGAAAATAATTTCCTTCTTCCGTTAAAGAAACAAAGCGGGTAGAACGTTTGAATAATTTAATGTTGAGTTCGGCTTCTAATGTTTGAATTTGATGGGTTACTGCCGGTTGAGAAATGTTGAGTTCTTCTGCCGCTCTCGCAAAGTTTAAATGATTAGCAACAGCGAGAAAACATTCGATTTGTGTTTCAGTCATAAGTATCTCCTTTTATTAATATTAATAAATATTTCTTATTAATGATAACATCTTTAGAATTAAATTTCAACGCATCAACGTATAGAATATACACGTACGAACAGTTCGACGTACGAAATAATTCAAAGAAAGGAGCCTATTATGCCTATTGAAGAATCTTATTTTCAATTACATAAGTTTTTTGTAGAAGCAGATGAACTCGCAAAGAAATACTTAGCAGATTATGATCTTTCTATGAATCAAAGTTGTATCTTATTGTACATTAGAAAAAAGCATCCACAAGGAACAAATATGACAGAACTTCATCATGAATTAGATATCGCTAAAGCGACTTTATCTGATCAAATCAAAAAATTACGTAATGAAGGTTATTTAGAAATCGTTCATTGTAAAAGTGATGAAAGAAAAAAAGAGATTAAGATCTCTAGTAAGATGAATGAACAAATAGAGGAACTTTCTAAGAAGATTGCACTTATGGAAGAGCAATTAAAAGGAAATTTAGAACAATTTATAAAAGTGATTTTGGAGGTGGAAAAAAATGATTAAGAAATTATTAAAAAGTATTAGGGAATACAAAACCTCTTCAATTAAAACAGCGATTTACGCTGCTCTTGAAGTCTTAATGGAAATCATTATTCCCTTTTTTATGGCCGATATTATTGATAAAGGAATTTATGGTGGAAACATGAATGTCCTTGTAAAACTAGGAATTATGATGGCTATTTGTGTCCTTATTGGACTAGCGCTTGGCTTTGGCGCAGGGGCAGAATCTGCCAAAGCATCTGCTGGGTTCGCAAAGAATTTAAGAAAGGATATGTATCATCATATTCAAGGATTTTCTTTTGCGAACATTGATAAATTTTCTACCGCAAGTTTAGTGACACGTTTAACAACGGATGTCACAAATATTCAATTAGCGTATATGATGATTATTCGTATTGCGGTAAGATCACCCCTCATGTTGATTTTTGCTTTAATTATGTCATGGGTCATCAATTGGAAACTTGCCCTCTTGTTTTTAATTATGATTCCTATTCTTGGCGGAGGACTTGTATGGATTGTTTATAAGTCACATCCTATATTTGAAAAAGTCTTTAAACAATATGATCATTTAAATGGGGTTGTTCAAGAAAATTTAAGTGGTATCCGTGTTGTTAAAAGCTTTGTTCGAGAAGAACATGAAAAAAGTAAATTCCAAAAAGTTTCAATGCTTCTCTTTAATACATTCTGCAAAGCAGAACGTTATATGGCACTGAATGCCCCTTTTATGCAATTTATTGTTTATGCATGTATGATTTTAGTCTTCTGGTTTGGAGCACGTATGATTGTCTTATCAAAAGCAACAGAGTTAACAACCGGAGAATTAACGAGTCTTATTATTTATGCTATGCAAATTTTAACTTCTTTGATGATGCTTTCTATGGTCCTTGTTATGATTGCGATTGCTCAAAGTTCAGCAGAAAGAATTGTAGAAGTTCTTGATGAAAAGAGTAATCTTACAAATAAGGAAAATCCTGTTACTCATGTTAAGGATGGACATATCACATTTGATCATGTGAACTTTGGTTATTTTAAAGATACTTTATGTTTAAAAGATATTAATATTGATATTCCTTCAGGAAAAACCGTAGGAATCATTGGTTCTACTGGAAGTGGTAAAACAAGTCTTATTTCACTTATTCCTCGTCTTTATGATGTTGTTGATGGCAAGGTGACTGTTGGTGGAATTAATGTCAAAGATTATGAAATTGAAGCTTTAAGAAATAATGTTTCTGTTGTTTTACAAAAAAATGTTTTATTTTCAGGAACGATTAAAGAAAACTTACGCTGGGGTAATGAAAAGGCAAGTGATGAAGAAATGGTCAATGCTTGTAAACTTGCCCAAGCAGATGAATTTATTAGACAACTTCCTGATGGTTATGATACGTATATTGAACAAGGTGGAACAAACGTATCAGGTGGGCAAAAACAAAGATTATGTATTGCCCGTGCATTACTTAAAAAACCAAAGATTTTGATTTTAGATGATTCAACAAGTGCTGTGGATACTAAAACTGATGCACTTATTCGTAAAGCATTTAATGAAGAAATTCCTGATACAACGAAAATTATTATTGCTCAACGTATTTCTTCTATTCAAGATGCAGATATGATTATTGTTATGGATCAAGATCATATTGATGCTATTGGTAATCATGAAGAACTTATGAAAACAAATAAAATTTATAAAGAAATTTATGAATCTCAACAAAAAGGAGGGAATGATGAATGAAAGAGTATGATGGAAAAACCATTAAAAGATTAATGTCTTATATTTATGGTCATGCAAAAGGTTTGTTTATTCTAGCCGCTCTTTGTGTCCTTATATCAACAGCAGCAAATACTGTTGGATCGATGTTTATTCAAGTTTTAATTGATCAATATATTGAACCTTTATTATTAAGTGATCATCCTGTTTTTAACGGTTTAATAAGCGTCCTTTTATTGATGGGGGTCATTTATTTAATAGGTGCTCTTTGTACCTTATTATATAGTCAATTTATGGTCAATATCTCACAAGGATGTTTGAAAAACATTCGTGATGATATGTTTAATCATATGCAAACGTTACCTATTCGTTATTTTGATACCCATAGTCATGGGGATATCATGAGTCATTATACAAATGATACGGATACTTTAAGACAATTTATTTCTCAAGCTTTACCTCAATTGTTTTCATGTGGTGTGAGTGTTCTTTTCTCATTCTGTATTATGCTTTATTATAGTTTATCCCTTTCTTTCATTGTCGTGATTATTACGATTTTTATCTTATTTATTACGCGTTATATTGCTGGACATAGTACAAGATATTTCTCTAAGCAACAAATTTCATTAGGGAATATTAATGGATATATTGAGGAAATGTTAGAAGGTCAAAAGGTTGTTAAAGTCTTTTGTCATGAAAAAAAGGCAGAGGATGGTTTTGCTTCAAGAAATGAACAACTTTATGTAGATTCAAAAAATGCGAATAGATATGCCAATATTTTAATGCCTATTTTAAGTCAAATTGGAAATTTACAATATATTTTATTAGCGATTATTGGTGGTGCTTTCGTTATTCATGGAAAAGGAAGTATGACTGCAGGCGTGGTTGTTGCTTTTCTCTCTCTTTCAAAAGCTTTTTCAATGCCTATTCAACAAATTTCTCAACAAATGAGCATGGTTTCTATGGCTCTTGCAGGAGCCCAACGTATTTTTGATTTGATTGATGAAGAATCAGAAACAGATGAAGGTTATGTTACTTTAGTAAACGCTAAAGAAAGTAATCATAAATTAATTGAAACAAAAGAATATACCGGAATTTATGCTTGGAAACACCCTCATCATGATGGCACAGTAACTTATGTAAAGCTTCAAGGTGATGTGAGTATGAATGATGTTGATTTTGGTTATACAACGAAAAAAATGATTCTTCATGGTGTTTCTGTTTATGCAAAACCTGGACAAAAAGTAGCGTTTGTTGGTTCGACAGGTGCTGGTAAAACCACAATTACTAATTTAATTAATCGTTTTTATGATATTGAAGATGGTAAGATTCGCTATGATGGTATCAACATTAATAAAATAAAGAAAGCCGATTTAAGACGTTCATTAGGAATTGTTCTTCAAGATACTTGTTTATTTACAGGTACGGTTATGGAAAATATTCGTTATGGTAAACTTGATGCCAGTGATGAAGAATGTATTGCTGCGGCTAAGCTTGCTAATGCTGATGAATTTATTCAACGTTTACCAGATGGTTATAATACGTTACTTGTTGGTGCTGGAGAAGATTTAAGCCAAGGACAAAGACAACTTCTTGCGATTGCTAGGGCCGCTGTCGCTAATCCACCAGCAATGATTCTTGATGAAGCGACTTCTTCAATCGATACAAGAACAGAAAAAATGGTTCAAAGGGGTATGGATGAATTAATGAATGGTAGAACCTCTTTTGTAATTGCCCATAGATTATCAACGATTCAAAATGCGGATGTTATTATGGTTCTTGAAAAAGGACATATTATTGAACGTGGTAATCATGAAAGTCTAATAAATAAAAAAGGAACTTATTATCAACTCTATACAGGAGTTTTTGAAATGGAATAAAAGGAGTAAAAAATAATGACAAACGAAGAAAAATTAAAAATATATCAAAATAGATTAAATCATTTAGAAAGTAGAAAAAAAGACAACGCAAATGTCTGTCGAAAAATAAAAAGAAATATTAAAAACTTAAAATAAAAGACATAAGTACAAATATTTATTTTTATTAAAACCTAACTAAAGATAAATATAGGTGAAGATACCTAATAATATCAGTCTAACATTCATAATTGATGTCCTAACATTTTGATTTGTTCTATTATTCCGTCTTTGATAGTTAAAAACGATAAAACCCTTCAAATATGCCTATTTTGAAGGGTTTTTTGAGTGTGCCGGGCATGGCACTGATTCAGTTGGGGATAAAACAACCACAGGTATTTACCGCCAAGTGCAATGAACCACAAGTCGTTGTCAGTGATGGCAAGGATGAAGGAAGTGGTGTAGTAATTCTTTTGAGCGTACGAACAGAAACTTGATATTGGCTAGTTATTGGTGGGAAATGAGCTCACTCTCACAGTGGACTTTCATCACCTAGATATATGCCCCGGCTTACTACAAAAAAAGACATAGAACTATGTTCTTTTTATTCTATGCTTATAAATTGACACTTACGTTTTTTGTATAAAAGATGTAGTAATATATTTTTCTTAGATTTTTTCATGTTTTCTCATTAGCTCTATTTCAAAAATAGCATGTTATTTTATAAAGCAAAAAGTTGTATTACTTGCCACAATTTACTAACCAATTTATAAGTTTACTATTTTTATATGCTAAAGCTGGAACATCAAAATGAGTTGCTCCATCAAATTTTGTTAATTTAGCATTTGCATCTTTATTTTTTAATGCTTCAATTATTGCTCTAGTTGATGGTGGATCAACAATTTTATCGTTTTTTTTCTACAAAAGCCCATATCTTTGTTTTGCTTAAAGCATTTATATTTTGCACCTATGATAGAAGTGATAAAAAAGGATAATAAAAAGGCATGAATTTAAGATTATATCTTAAATTCCATGCCTTGAAAGAGTTATACCCTCTTTCCACTTTAATGCTTATTAAAAAACATATTTTTTTATTGAGATAAATACAGCTACAGCTAATACTAATAATGAAATATAAGTAACAAATGAAACATTATCACCTGTTTTAACAGAAGCAGTGACTGTATTATTTTTTGAGTTAGACATATTTGTAGGTTTAGTTGTATTTTCAGTACTATTAGATACTTTTACTTGATTAGATAACCAACTCCATAAAGTTAAATCACCATCTTTAAGCCAATTGTTTTGAGCATATATCCAAGACCAATGTCCATTATATTCATATAATTCATCACCATTGTTATATGGTAAACCATCTTTATTGAATTGTTTACTTTCATCTACTACTTTTTCTAATTCTGATACATGCAAATCTTTAGCATTTGCTTTCTTTAATCTTTCAATAGTTGGAATTGAACATTCTTCTTTCACTGCAACTTTATTAGTATCAGTTTTTGCATATGTAAACCACATTGGAATATTTTTAATAGAATCTATTTGTTCATCACTTATATATTTATTCCAGAATGCTTCACAAATTGGGAAAGCTGCTGAAAAATAATCAGGATGTGCAAATAACATTTCTAATGTCATATAACCACCATTAGAACATCCACCAATAATAATACGATTTTTATCAATATCATCATTTTTTTCTACATAATTATTGATTAATTCAAATAATCCTTCTTTATAAACAGAACCTTTATCACCATATTGATATTGACCTGTTTCATCATTCATCCATTTTGTTGGACATTGAGGCACTAATACATATGCACCTTTCATTTCATCTTGGAATTCTTTAGATGCAAAATTTGATGCTTTATTTGCGAGTAAAGTGATTTGAGGATCAATTCCACCTTCACCACCACCATGTAACCAAATAACTAATGGATTCTTTTTGTTATCTTTAGCTGGAGAATAATCAGCATAGTGATATTCAACATTGTCTTTAGCTGTATATGTAGCATAGTTAAATTCTTCTATTTGTGGACAAATTTTATCATTTCCTGCTACATCAATATTAGGCTCAACTGATACATCTTGGACTGTTGTGTCTTCACTTGTAATTTCACCAGTAAGATCAACATTTAATTTATAAGTACTACACCAGTTGTTTAAACCTGTGATAGGACTATAAATAAATGGAGATCCTTCTTTAGGAGAACCATACATTTCTATTGTTACATAGTTTGAATCTTCATTTGTCTTATCTCCATTTGCATTAGATGTATATGCATTTAAGATAGTTCTATTGTTTTTTACAATACCTGTTTCACCTGTAGTGTAATTTAGTGTTGTATTCTTTTCTTCTTCTACTTGGAAATCATCTTTATCTACAGATTCATGATCAATTACTTTATCTAATTTAATAATAGACTTTGTAACAGCTGGACCTGCATCTAATCCTTTAACAAATACTTTTTGAGTACCAGTAGCAACATTTTTAGTTTCTTCAGCAAATACATTAATATTTACTAGCGTTAATATCATCATCAAGCTAACTGACATAACTAATAATTTTTTTAATTTCATTTTTTCTTTCCTCCCAAAACCAATTATATAGAAGAAAGCGCTTCCAGTCTTATCGATTTGTATTCAAAAAATAGTAATTATGTCTTTTTTTGATTATGTTTTCTATATTCTAGAGGAGATTGCTTATATTCTTTTTTGAAATAAGAATTAAATGATTTAATATTTGGAAAACCATTATTAAGAGCAATATCAATAATTGGATAGTCAGTCATAATTAAATCATTAATAGCGTGTTGAAGTCTGATATTACTGATATATTCTTTTATGCTGATACCCATATTATTTTTAAATAATTTGGATAAATATGTTCTAGACATTTCTAAATAATCAGCAATGTCAGAGACTGTTATATTTTCATTATAATGATTATTAATGTACTTCATAATATGATTTATTCGATTACTATTTTTATTACTTTTAATAGATAAATACTTTTCATTGTTTTTTGATGTCTTTTTCATTAATAAATATATCAATTGATCAATGAGGCTTCTAATTCTAATATTAATAAATGTTTCATCTATTTTATAACAACTAATAATATTCATTAGTACATTTAATATTTCATCTTTATCTTCTAAATTTGGTTGGTTAAAATGATATTTATCAATAGTACATAAAGAATCTAAATATTCATAACTAATTTGTAAAGCGTATCCTTCATATAGTGGACTTCTATTTGCAGCATCAAATGAATGAATGCTTCGACAGTTAATTACATAAAAATCTCCTTTTTGAATTTTAAATTTATTATGGACACCATTATTAATTTCTTCAATGACAGTATAACCAACAATAGGAATAATGATTTCTAAACTACGGTGCCAGTGTCTAATTTTACTGTTAATAGGTTTATCGTAATAAAAGTATATAAGTTTAATAGGAAGATTCTTATCTAATTCTATTTTTTCATAATTAGCTATTTTATTTGCCATAATAAATACCTACCTTTAAGATACTTTTTTTATTGATTTATATATGTTCTTTACAACTTAATGTATCTACTACTAATTTTATAACAGCAACACTATCTACCATTTGATCATTAAATGTCACTTCTTTACCAGCAACATTTTTCATGATTAATTGTAATCCTAATTTCTTTTCTTCATTATCTTCAATCAGTTCAATATACCCATTACCAATAATACTTTGATATTTCATAGAATAGTTGCAAGGAGTATTTCCTTCAATAAGTTGATGATTATTATCGATTTCAAAACCAACATGATTATTTTGTTTAATTAAATCTATTTTCTTTCCTACTTTTGCTCCATGAAAATAAAAGATATGTTTATTATTATAAGTATAACCATAATTTAAAGGAACAATATAAACACTTCCTTGATCAATAAAACCTAAACGACAACATTGATTGTTTTCAATAATTTCTTTTATTTTATTTATATCAGTAACTTCTCGATCTGTTCTTCTCATAATTAAGCTCCAAAATGATGTTTTTTAAAATGTTTGTAATAAATAATAAATAAGAACGATGTTGTAAACCAAGTAATTGGATAAGAAATAACAACACCTTTTAATGTTGGATAATGAGGAGAAATAAATGTTACCCATGCAATACGTAAAACACAAATACCAAGACAGACAAGAATCATAGGTTTAAAAGATTCTCCACACCCTCTCATTGTTCCTGAAAAGATTTCTACACAACAATAAGAAAAATAGAAAGGCATTAAAAAGAGCATTAAACTTTGACATTGATCAACAATAGCAGGATCAGATGAAAAGAGTTTTGTAATAAAGCTTCCGCCAAAACATAAGATCACACTTAAAGAAATAGCCATTGTTAAAGCAATCGCTAAAGCAGTTCTTGCACCTTTTTGAATACGTTCGTATTGATGAGCACCATAGTTTTGTCCTACAAAAGTTGTAATCGCTGCACCAATAGCAGCCATGGCCATCCAAAATAAAGCATCGATTTTTACATAGACTGACCAAGAAGCAATAGTTTGTGTACCAAAGGCATTAATATGTGTTTGTAAGACGATATTAGCGATACTATACATGGTTGATTGGATTCCAGCAGGAGCTCCAATTTGGACGATTTTCTTTAACACATGTAAATGAAATTTGATTTTAGATAATTTAAGTTGATAAACATCTTTAGAGAACATCAATTGAAGTGTAACTAAAATAGCACATACTGTTTGGGCGATAAATGTCGCAATAGCTGCCCCAGCAATACCTTTATGTAAAATGACAACAAAAACAAAATCAAAAACAACATTGACAATACTACAAATAATTAAATAATAAAGTGGTCTTTTACTATCCCCTACGGCTCTTAAAATACCTGAACCAATATTATAAATAGCTCCAGGAATCATCCCTAAAAAATAAAGTTTCATATAAAGACTGGCATCCTTTAAAATATCATGAGGGACACCAATAGCATCTAAACATTGATATGAAAAGAATAAACCAAAAAGCATCATGATTACTCCACTGACAATTGCAAGCATATAAGAAGTATGAACTGCTTGATGAATCTTTCCTTTATTATGTGCTCCATAATATTGAGCAATGACCACAGAAGCTCCAGTTGATAAACCAACATAAAAGTTAACAACCAAGTTTGTTAGATTTCCTGTTGAACCAACAGCAGCAAGTGCATTTGTCCCACAAGCTTGACCAACAATAATGGTATCAACGGTATTATATAGTTGTTGAAAAAAGCTACCTATTAAGATAGGAAAAAAGAAAAAAAGTAATTGTTTCCAAATAACTCCCTTAGTAAAATCTTGTGTTTTATTCATAGATTCCCCTCCCTCTATAATAAAAAACACCCAAAGGTGCATCGCTTGAGATAATGGTATCACATAATTTTTGACAAAACAACCAAAGAAGAAACATGAAAAAGTTAAATAAAGTTCATATTACTAACTTATGATAATAGACGAAAGGAGGAACAAGAACTTACTTAAACTTAGAACTTAATTATAAATTTTCCCTTTTTAAAAGATAATAATAGATTAAAAAAACAGATTCCCCCCTCCCTTTCGAATCTGTTTTTTATATTAAATGTAAACTTTTGTTTTCTTCAATAAATGATCTAATTTCTTCTAAAAAAATTTTTGTTGCAAGTTTTACACCTGGACGAGGATACTTATAAGTGAGTAAGTAAACTGTTCTTTTTAATGATTTATTAGAAAAATGATAAATACAATAATCAGGATGTTCTTTTATAAAATCATTAGCGGCACTTTCAGGGACAATTGCCCAATATTTTTCTTCCATTAAAGATAATTGCATAGAGACCGTTCCTACACTAATTAAATAAGTAGATGAATTAAAATAATGTTGATGCCAATGTAAGTAATCAGGAGAGAATTGTTGGAATATTTCATCTTTTGTATCTAAATCTTTTTTGTTTTTACTTTCATGGAATGGATGATTTTGATGGTAAAGTAAAACAAGTTCTTCCTCATATAAAGGCATTGTTTGTAGATTAGGATAATTATAAACATTACTAGAAAAGCCAATATCACATTGTTGATTATCTACTAAACGATGTATTTCACTAGAATGATGAGTTTTAATATTTAAAGTAATATCTTGATGGTTGATCATAAAATATTTATAAAAACCTAAGAATGTATGATTATTGATTAGATCAGTAGCAGCAATTTTTAACATCCTATAGTTTGGGATGTTTTTTAAATTGAGAGCATCTTGAAATAAAGCTAACCATTGTTGAGCAATTGGTAAGAATTCTTCTCCTTGTAGTGTTAAAGAAATCTTTCGATGTCCTTTATGTCTTTCAAATAAAGTCGTTTGTAATTCTGTTTCTAATTGTTTAATACGTGTACTAGCACTACTTTGACTAATATACAACATCTCAGATGCTTTTAAGATACTTCCGGTATCAACAACTGCTAAAAAAGTTTGGATATCTTCGTATTTCATAATTATCTCCTAAATATCTATTTTTTAGATATTATATATCTAAATTATCAGCTTTTCAATATATCTATTTTACCTATAATAAAAGTGTAATCAAAAGGCCTTAGAGATTATAGAAAGTGTGAAAAATATGAATATTGGTTATCAAATTTATAAGGATTTTCCTCGTCTATCTCAAAATAAAATAAAACAATTTAAAAATGTACCTATCGCAAATATTGGCGATGCCTGCAATCGAATGCTTTGTTTAAATCATAAGATTCAGTCAATGAATGGTTTATCTGTTTTAGGACAAGCCTACACTGTAAAAGTACCTGCTGGTGACAATCTATTGTTTTACTACGCTATTGATCAAGCCCAACCTGGTGATGTGATTGTCGTTGACGGACAAGGTTATTTAGATCGTGCATTATGTGGAGAAATCATGGCAACCTATGCTTTAAAAAGAAAATTAGGTGGATTTGTGATTGATGGAGCGATTCGTGATATTGAAGATATTCAAAAATTAGAGTTTCCTGTTTTTGCTTCTGGTGTCTGTCCTAATGGACCTTATAAAAACGGTCCTGGTGAAATTAATGTACCTGTTTGTGTTGGTGGACAAATCATTCATCCAGGTGATTTGATTGTAGGAAATAAGGAAGGAATTGTTGTGATTCCTCGTTTAGAAATAGATGATGTTTTAAAGAAATCTCTTTTGATTGTTCAAAAGGAAGAAAAGATGATGAAGGATATTGATGAAAATCATTTTGATTTATCTTGGGTTTATAAAAAGTTAGAAGAAACAAATTGTGAAATAAAGGAGAATTATTTTAATGAAAGACAAAGTGATGAATAACTTATTAAAAGCTTCAACAAAAATACAAGCGCAGCGACATATGACCGCTATTAAAAATGCATTTACGATCATGCTTCCTATTATTATCATAGGTTCATTTTGTACCCTATTTACAAATGTGTTGTGTTCTACACAAGAAGGAGCACTTTCACTTGCAAATATTCAAGGATTATCATGGTTAAGTAAATTAGCCCCAGTCTTTAGTTCTATTAACTATGCCACAATGAATTTACTTGCTTTATATGCTGTTGTCTTAATTGCCTATGAATTATGCAGACATTATGAATTTAAAGATCGTATCATGTGTTCTGTTATTTCTCTTGGTTGTTATGTTTCTTTATGTATGACAACAATGACTGTTGAAAGTGAAGGAACAAGTGTTTTAGTACAAAATGTACTAAGCAATACCTATACAGGTGTTCAAGGCTTGTTTTTAGCAATGATTGTTGCTTGTGTTGTTTGTGAATGTTATGTTCGTTTAACAAAGTTTGATAAGCTTAAAATACATATGCCAGATAGTGTACCAAGTAATATTGCGGCAGCATTTAATGCCCTTATTCCAGGTTTAATTATTATGCTTGGTGTTTCAACTTTTGGATGTTTATTTGAATTAGTAACAAATTTATCTTTATTTGAAGCCATTAATCTTGTCATTCAAAAACCATTACAAGGATTATTAACAGGATTACCTGGATATTTATTTATGTTCTTTATGACAACTCTTTTATGGTTCTTTGGTATTCATGGAACACAAGTTTTAAAACCAATCTATCAAGCAGCTTTAATTGCAGCTGTTGCTGAAAATGCGGAAATGGTTGCTAATGGACAAGCAGCAACACATATTTTAAATGATGCTTTTAGAGCAAGTTTTACTACAATTACTGGTGCTGGAGTTACAGGTGGTTTACTGATTGCTATCTTCTTATTTTCAAAAAGAGATGATTATCGTGCAATTGCTAAATTAGGATTACCATGTGCTATCTTTAATATTAATGAACCGGTAATCTTTGGTTTACCAATTGTCTTAAATCCTATTTTAGGTATTCCTTTTATGTTAGCACCTATTGTTAGTGCTTCTGTTGGTTATTTTTTAACATCAGTTGGTTTTGCGAAGGTTATGACAATTATTTCACCATGGACAACACCTGCTGGACTTCAAGCATTCTTAAATGCTGGTGGTGATTTAAATACTGGAATTGCTCAAATTATTGCAATTCTTGCAACTGTTCTTGTTTATACACCGTTTGTTTTAATATCTAATAAAATGGAGGAAAAAGAAAATGTATAGAAATGAATTTCCAAAAGATTTTTTATGGGGTGGCGCTGTAGCTGCCAATCAATGTGAAGGAGCTTGGGATGCAGATGGTAAAGGTTTAGATCTAGCTTCTTGTTTTCCTTATGGAATCCATCATAAATTCCAAGGAAGACCTCGAGAAGGTATTTATTATCCACAAAAAGAAGCAATTGATTTTTATCATCGTTATAAAGAAGATATCAAGTTATTTGCTGAAATGGGCTTTAAAGTTTTTAGAACATCAATTGCTTGGACGCGTATTTTTCCTAATGGTGATGAATCAGAACCCAATGAAGCGGGTTTAAAATATTATGATGATTTATTCGATGAATTACTTAAATATCATATTCAACCACTTATTACTATTTCTCATTATGAAATGCCTGTTCATTTAATTGAAGAATATGGATCATGGACAAATAGAAAGATGATTCAGTTCTTTGAAAATTATTGCCAAACAATTTTTAAAAGATATAGAAATAAAGTCAAATATTGGCTAACATTTAATGAAATCAATAATATGCGTAGAAATGCGGATTATGTTGCAGGTGTTATTTTTAAAGGAAATGAAACAAAAGAAGAAAGACAAAATATGATTTATCAAGCAGCTCATCATATGTTTGTTGCTAGTGCTAAAGCAAATAAATTATGTCATGAAATCATTCCTGATGCAAAAATTGGATGTATGCTTTCATTAAGTAATATTTATCCATATAATTGTGATCCTGTGGCTGTTTTTGAAACTATGGATATTCGTAGAAAATCCTTATTTTATTCAGATGTTATGATTCGAGGATATTATCCAGCTTATATTGAACGTACTTGGCATGAAAATCATGTTTCTATTAAGATAGAAGATGGTGATTTAGAATTACTAAAAAATTATCCAAGTGAATTCCTTGCATTTAGTTATTATAAAACAACAGCTCATGAAGCAGGAAAACCATCATTCTTTGATACTGGAGGAGAAGTAAGTACACCAAATCCTTTCTTAAAAACAAGTGATTGGGGATGGCAAATTGATCCTCTTGGATTTAGATATACTTTAAATGAACTTTATGATCGTTATCAAGTTCCTCTTTTCCCTGTTGAAAATGGTTTAGGAGCCGTTGATGAAATTGTTGATGGTCAAATTAATGATACGTATCGTATAGATTATTTAAAAGAACATTTAAAAGCTTTAAAAGAAGCTATTAAAGATGGTGTTGATATTATGGGTTATGCTTATTGGGGACCTATTGATATTGTTAGTGCCGGTACTGGAGAAATGAAAAAAAGATATGGTTTTATTTATGTAGATAAAGATAATGAAGGAAATGGTACTTTAAAAAGAATGAAAAAAGCTTCTTTTGATTGGTATAAACATGTGATTGAAACAAATGGAAATGAGTTATAGAAGATATTATGATTTCTTTACAAATTGAAATATTTCTATTGATGGCAATAGGTTATGTGCTTGCTAAAAAGGGATACTTTTCAAAAGAAACAAGATCACAATTAACAAATATTATTTTAATGATTATATTACCATGTTCGATTATTCATTCTTTTGAAATAGACTTAACAAAAGAACTCATTACCTCTACAGGTTTTATTCTTATCATTTCATTTGGAATACAATTGATTTATGCCTTTTTCAATAAATTTCTTTATAACCATTTAGATACAGATAAAAAAATATGTTGTCAATATTCAACAATGGTATCCAATGCAGGATTTATGGGAATGCCTATCGCTGAAGAAGTTTTTGGAGCAACAGGATTACTTTATGCGTCCATATTCCTTATTCCGCAAAGAATATTTATGTGGTCGAGTGGCTTATCTTTATTTGCGAAAAATAAACAAAATAATGTGCTTAAACAAGTTCTTACGCATCCTTGTATAATTGCTATCTATATTGGGATTGTTGTTATGATTTTACGTTGTTTTCAAATTTATATTCCTCAACCTATTGAAAAGACATTACAAGCAATCAGTCAATGTAATACGGCAATGAGTATGTTGGTTATTGGAGGTATCTTAAGTGATGTTTCTCTTAATGATATTTTCGATAAAGATGCCTTTATTTATAGCTTTTATCGACTTATCATGTTGCCTTTGGTTATTTGTTTCATTTTACAGTTTTTACCAGTGAATAAAATATCTATTCAATTATGTGTTCTTTTATCAGCTATGCCAGCAGCAAGTACTACCGCCATGCTTGCTCAAAAATATAAGGGAAATGCGCTCTTTGCCTCTAAATTGGTTTTTATTTCAACTTTATTATCATTATTTACATTACCAATGTGTATTACATTATTAAATAGTATTGTATAGTTATCCCATAATTTTTGACAAAGTAGACAAATAAAAAACATAGAAAAGTAAAATAAAGTTCATAAAACTCATCTATGATAATACACGAAAGGAACAAGAATTTACTTAAACTCAAAACTTAAAGAAAAACTTCCCTTTTTAAAAAAAGATAATAATAGATTAAAAAAACAGATTCTCCCCCTCCCTTTTGAATCTGTTTTTTGTTGCTTTGATAACCTATTCCGTTTTGGAATGAGTTATTAAAAAAGATGAATTGTTTCCTACAGTTTTCAAATGATAAGATGAAAACAAGTTAAAGGAGACAACATTATGAAAGAAAATAAAGTAAATGATTTACGTTCAGCCATAGAATTATTAAAATCCATAGAAGGACAATATGTGGAAACAAATGTAGAAGTGGATCCTATGGGAGAACTATCTGGTGTTTATCGCCATGTTGGTGCTGGAGGAACTGTTAAAAGACCAACTCAAGAAGGACCAGCAATGGTTTTTAATAATATTAAAGGACATCCAGGAGCTAGAGTAGCCATTGGTTTACTAGCAAGTAGAAAACGAGTGGGTTATTTATTAGATTGTCCACCAGAAAAACTAGGATTCTTATTAAAAGATTCAGTTAATAATCCAATTCAACCAATTGTTATTCCAAATGAAAAAGCAAAATGTCAAGAAGTGACTTATTTTGCGGATGATCCAGATTTTGATATTAGAAAATTAGTACCTGCACCTACAAATACCTTAGAAGATGCAGGACCTTATATTACTTTAGGAATGTGTTATGCTTCTAATCCAGAAACTGGAGAATCAGATGTAACGATTCATCGTATGTGTTTTCAATCTAAAGATGAAATCTCTATTTTCTTACAACCAGGAGCACGTCATATAGGATATTTTAGAGAATTGGCAGAAGCTAAAGGAGAAGCTCTTCCTATTTCAATTAGTATTGGGGTTGATCCAGCTATTGAAGTAGCTTCATGTTTCGAAGCACCAACGACACCTCTTGGTTATGACGAACTTTCAGCAGCTGGAGCCATTCGTCAAGAACCGGTTGAACTTGTTCAATGTTTAACAATCAATGAAAGAGCCATCGCTAATGCTGAATATGTAATTGAAGGAGAAATATTACCAAATAGACGTATTCGAGAAGACATTAATTCAAATACAGGAAAAGCCATGCCAGAATTTCCAGGATATTGTGGACCAGCGAATCCTGAATTACCAGTAATTAAAGTAAAAGCTGTTACAACTCGTAAAAATCCTATTATGCAAACATGCATTGGACCAAGTGAAGAACATGTTTCAATGGCAGGTATTCCAACAGAAGCAAGTATTTTAACAATGGTTGAAAAAGCGATGCCAGGTAAATTATTAAATGTTTATTGTGCTTCAAGTGGTGGAGGAAAATATATTGCGGTGATGCAATTTAAAAAATCAGTTCCTTCTGATGAAGGAAGACAAAGACAAGCCGCTTTATTAGCGTTTAGTGCTTTTGCGGAATTAAAACATGTCTTTATTGTTGATGAAGATGTTGATCCTTTTGATATTAAAGATGTTATGTGGGCCATGACGACAAGGTTCCAAGCTGATTTAGATTTGATTACAATTCCCGGCGTTCAATGTCACCCACTTGATCCATCAAATCAACCAGAGTATTCTTCACATATTCGTGGTCGAGGTATTGCATGTAAAGCAATTTTTGATTGTACTGTTCCTTTTGATCAAAAAGCACGTTTTGAAAGAGCTGAATTTATGGATGTTGATCCTAAACATTGGCTTCCTGATATGTTTGATTAAGAGGTAGAAGATGAAAAGAATTGTTGTAGGACTAAGTGGTGCTAGCGGTATTCCACTAGCGATAAAATTGTTAGAAGAATTAAAAAAATATGATTGTGAAATTCATTTAGTAGTATCTAAAGGAGCACTAATGACATTAGGTTATGAATCAGATAAAACGGAAGATGATTTAAAAAACATGTGTGATTATTATTATGATAATGAATTTATTGGGGCTAGTATTGCTAGTGGAACCTTTAAAAATGAAGGAATGGTCATTATTCCTTGTTCAATGAAAACAGTGGCAGGAATTGCTCATGGTTATTCAGATTCTTTAATACTAAGAGCAGCAGATGTGATGATTAAAGAAAAAAGAAATCTTGTTTTAGTAACAAGAGAATCACCTTTATCTTCTATTCATTTAGATAATTTAGCGTATTTATCAAAAATCGCGAATATCACAATTTTACCACCAATGATGACTTATTATCATCAACCAAAAACCATAGAAGATATGGAAAATCATATAATTGGAAAAATATTAAATGTTTTTGATATTGAAATGAAAGAATTTAAAAGATGGAAATAGAGCAGTTAAGACTGCTCTATTAAATAAGAAATGATTTTAGATAAATGTTTATCTTTTTTATGATAATAAAGATAAACATCACATGGAATAAAAGGAATTAATTCTTTAACTTTAGAATGTTTTTGTTTAAAAGCAGTAATTGATTTTTCAGTCGAAATAGCGATGTCATTTGAACTATGTTCAACAATATTAATTAATGTTTCAAGTCTACCATATTTAATAGTAGCGAGTTCAATTTGTTCCTTTTTACAAGTATCAATAAATGTATTTGAAATAGTTGTATAGGATGGTGGTAATAGTATTGAGCTTTGATTAAGTTCATTAAGGGATAATTCTTTTAAATGAGAGGCTTTATTTTCTAAAGAAACTAAAGCAACTAAATGATCAGAAAAGAGTTTTACTTTATGATATTCATGAAGTAAGGAATTTTTAGTTTCTCTTAGAATAAGAATATCATAATTGTTATTTTCTATTTTAGTTGATAAATCTTTTTCTTCTATTTCATCAAAATCTATTTTTAAATTTGGAAATGCTTGTTTCATAGAATTTAATGTTTGGAATAAATTAAAAGAAGAAATAAGAGGAAGAATTCCTATTTTTATTTGAGAATTCATTTCTACTTTTAATTGTTGAAGATGATTGATCATAGAATCATAATCATCGATTATTTTTTGTGCATCATTTAAAAGCTTTTCACCATAAACAGTTAAAGCAATTTGTCTTTTTGAACGATCAAACAATAAAACATCGAGTTCTTTTTCTAGATGAGCAATTTGTTTAGAAAGAGAAGATTGTGAAATATTCATCTCAATTGCTGCTTTAGAAAAAGATTGATACTTACAAACAGCACAAAAATACTTTAATTGATCTATATTCATAAAATATCACATTCCTTTTTGGAATATTATAACAAAGATGAAAGGAAATAAAAATGTTAGAAATTAAACGAGAAGTCATTAAAATGGGAAATGATTATGTTATTTTAATCCAAAATGAAAATGGACATATAGGAAGTGTTGTGACAGCTTATCCTTGTATAAGAAATGGACATGAAACATGTAGTTATAATGTTATTAATACTTTAGGTCATAAAGATGATGAAGTTGCTATACGTTATGCCTCAAGAATATGTAAAAATACAAGACAAGTGGTTACGTGTATTTGTGGAATTCATTATGATGATATTACTAAAGATCAAATACAAGAAGTTTTAAATTATATAGAAAATGATATTGATGAACTTGAAAAAGAGGTATCCCATAATCTTTGACAAAACAACCAAAGAAGAAACATGAAAAAGTTAAATAAAGTTCATATTTGTAACTTATGATAATACACGAAAGGAGGAACAAAAACTTATTTAAAAAACTGAATCATAATTTTCCCTTTTAAAAAAAGATAATAATAAATCGCATAAAAAACAGATTCCCCCTCCCTTTCGAATCTGTTTTTTAATATTTAATTAATAATAAATAAATTTCTTTAGTATAAACAACATTCATGGATTATGGTACAATAATTAAAAGAACATTTTGAATATAAAAGTAATTTTTTGTATGTGTAAAATCTTAAAAAAATACAAAAAACGCAAAAGTCGATTGTTATAATAGGAGATGTTAGAAAGAAAAAATAATGAAGGTAGATTTTAACAACATGATATTATTTTAAAGATTGGAGAAGAAAATATGAGTAAAAAAACTACAAGAAATAATAAAAAAAGAACAACAAGCAAAAAGACTACTGTTAAACCTATACCAGTTACAACTGAAAAAGCAGTTACTGCTAAACCAGCAGAAAAAACTACTGTTCAACCAAAAGAAACAAGTGAAAAAGTTGTTGCTAGTAAACCAGCACCAGCTGTAAAAACAGCTCCTGCTAAGAAAGCAACTACTAAAAAGGCCACAGCTGCTAAAGCGACAACAGCTACAAATAAAAAGACAACTACTGCAAAATCAAAAACAACAACTGAAAAAGTTGCAGCCAAAACAGCATCAACTAAAAAAACTGCTTCTACTAAGAAAACAACTACTAAAAAGACTACAACTGCAAAATCAACAACAGGTGCAAGTAAAAAAACAGCTACTGTTAAACCAAAACCAGTAAAAAGTGAAACACCTGTTGATATTAAATCAACAGAAGTTGTTCAAGAAGTGCCTGTTGAAGAATCTAAACCAATTGATTTAGGACCACGTAGAAGTGTTGCCTTTATTGGTTCAGAATGTTATCCATTTGTAAAAACAGGTGGATTAGGAGATGTTATGTCAGCTCTTCCAAAGAGTTTAGCTAAATTAAATATGGATGTTAAAGTTATTGTTCCAAGATATAAATGTATTCCTCAAAAATTCCAAGAAAAGATGGAATATAAAGGATCATTCTATATGGATCTATGCGCCGATGGAAAACAATATTATGTAGGTATTATGGAATATCAAGAAGATGGCGTTGTTTATGATTTTATCGATAATGATGAATTCTTCTCATGGGGTAATCCATATACAAATCTTATCGACGATATTCCTAAATTCTGTTACTTTAGTAAAGCAGCTCTTGCAACACTTAATTATTTAGATTGGACACCAGATGTTGTACACTGTCACGATTGGCAAGCAGCCTTGGTTCCTCTTTATCTAAGAACAAGTTTTAAAGATACGAATGTAGGTCGTGCAGCCTCTGTTTTAACTATTCATAACTTAAGATTCCAAGGAATCTATGATCGTGAAACAATTCAATATTGGTCAGGTCTTCCAGATTATGTCTTTAATAAAGATTGTATGACACAAAAATGGTTAGATGCTAATATGTTAAAAGGTGGTATCACTTATTGTAATAAATTGACAACAGTAAGTAATACGTATGCTGGAGAAATTCAAACAGAAGAATACGGTGAAGGTCTTGAAGAACATTTAAGATATCATAGTAGTAAGATTCTAGGAATTGTCAATGGTATTGACATTGATATTTGGAATCCAGCAACAGATAAACTTCTAGCAGCTACTTATGATAGTCAATCAGTTATTATGAATAAAAAAGCTAATAAAAAAGCACTTCAAGAATCTTTAGGTTTAGAAGTTGATGATCATAAGATCGTTATTGGACTTATTTCACGTCTTACAAATCAAAAGGGTCTTGATCTTGTAAATGATGTTATTCCAAGTATTATGGATGAACATACGCAAGTTGTAGTTTTAGGTACAGGTGATGCAATGTATGAAGATGCCTTCCGTTATTATGAAAATAAATATAAAGGAAACTTCTGTGCATATATTGCTTACAACGAAAATGTCGCTCACAATATTTATGCAGGATGTGATGCATTATTAGTACCATCTAGATTTGAACCATGTGGACTTACACAACTTATTAGTATGAGATATGGTTCTATCCCAATTGTTAGAGAAACTGGTGGACTTAAAGATACTGTTCAACCTTATAACTTATTTGATAATACAGGTAATGGCTTTACATTTGATCGTTATGAAAGTGGACTTCTTTATGATGCAATCAATCGTACTAAAACACTTTATTTTGAAAATAGAAAATATTGGGATGAAATGGTTGTTCGTGATATGAATAAAGATGTATCATGGCAACAAAGTGCAAAACAATATAAAGATATGTACGTAGAATTAACTCCAAAAGATTAAAGATCATGCTAGACAATTCCTGTTTTGCATGTTATAAATTTATCGAAAAATAAATAAATAAAGATACTTTCTTGCCACCGGGTAAGAAAGTTAAGCGTCTAAATTTCTATCGTTAGGTCTTAGAAGATAGAAATAAGGACGCTTATTTTTTTGAAAAAAAGGAGAATGAAATCATGTTTAGAACAATAAGAAAAAAGAAAAATGCACTTGATATAACTAGTACAAAGAACCTTTTACAACAAAATCGACGAGGTGTTCTTTCAATGAATGGGGATGATGGATATCCTTATGCTATTCCTGTTAATTATCTTTATGATGAAGATAACAAAAAAATTTATTTTCATGGAGCACGTGCGGGACATAAAGTGGATGCTTTAAAAGCTTGTGATAAAGTATGTTTTACAGTTTATGGAAATGAAATGATCAAAGAAGAATCTTGGGCACCATATATGCAAAGTGTTGTTGTTTTTGGACGATGTCATTTGTTGGAAACAAATGAAAAGACAATGACATTATTAAAAAAATTTGCGATGAAGTATTATCCAAATGAGCAAATGGTAGATGAAGAAATTAAAATAGCTGGAAAAGCAGTACAAATTTTTGAAATTGAAATTGAATATCTTAGTGGAAAAGAAATACAAGAAAAATAGTTTTATTTTAAAAAGGAAGGAATGAATCAATTGAGTAATCCAATTAGATATTTAACTTTAAAAGAAAAATTAATATGGATTTGTTCACTTTTAATTATTGCTGTAACTAATATTTTTATTGGTGATTTTGATTTTCTTACATTGATTAGTTCATGTATTGGTGTGACATCATTAATATTGGCAGCTAAAGGAAATGTGTGGTCGCAAGTATTAATGATTATATTTAGTATTCTTTATGGAATTATTTCTGCACAATTTCATTATTGGGGAGAAATGATTACTTATTTGGGAATGACAATGCCCATGGCTATTTTTTCAACCATTACATGGTTGAAAAATCCTTCAGAAAATGGAAAAGAAGTTAAAATACAAAAATTAAAAGGACAATACATTATTGTTCTTTTATTGAGCAGTATTCTTGTTACATTTTTGTTTTACATCATCTTAGCTAAGCTTAAAACACCAAATTTAATATTTAGTACAATATCAATAACAACAAGTTATTTGGCAGCTGCATTAACCATGTTAAGATCATCCTATTACGCTATGGGCTATGCTGCTAATGATCTTATATTAATTACTCTTTGGACTCTTGCTACATTAGAAAATCCTTTATATTTATCGGTAACTATTATTTTTGTTATCTTTTTCTTTTTTGATATTTATGGTTTTATTAGCTGGAAGCAAAGAGAAAAGTAAATCCCATAATTTTTGACAAAACAAACAAGAAAGTAACATGAAAAAGTTAAATAAAGTTCATATTACTAACTTATGATAATAGACGAAAGGAGGAACAAGAACTTACTTAAACTAAAAACTTAATTATAAATTTTCCCTTTTTAAAAATAGATAATAATAGATTAAAAATAGATTCTTTTCCCTTCCCTTTGAATCTGTTTTTTGTTGTAACAATAAAAATTGCATTGTAACAAAGAGATTGTTACAATGCAAAAAATGATGTTACAATACTAAAATACCAATAAAATCAAGTGATAGACAACAAAGGCTGCAAGCCAGGCAATAAAGCATTGTCCAAAGACAACAATCAATGCCCATTTTCCATTAAGCTCTCTTTTTATTGAAGCAATAGCTGCAATACAAGGGGTATAAAGTAAACAGAAAATAAGTAAAGATAAAGCAGCTGGTGTTGTTAGGGACATCAACAATGATTGGGTTGAACCATAAAGAATAGATAATGTTGAAACAACACTTTCTTTTGCCATGAATCCTGAAATAAGGGCTGTTGAAATACGCCAATCACCAAATCCTAATGGACTAAAGATTGGGGCGATATATCCTGCAAGAATAGCAAGAATACTATCTTTAGATTCTGTGACAATATTAAGTCTTAAATCAAATGTTTGTAAGAACCAAATAACGATGGTTGCGATAAAAATAACAGTAAAAGCACGTTGTAAGAAATCTTTAGCTTTTTCCCATAATAATTGACAGACATTTTTAGCACCTGGCATACGGTAGTTTGGAAGCTCCATGACAAAAGGAACAGGTTCTCCTTTAAAAAGAGATTCTTTTAAAATTAAAGCAAAGATAATACCTGTTAAAATACCAAAAACATATAAGAAAATCATGACTAATGCACCCTTACCTGGGAAAAAGACAGAGGTAAAGAAAGCATAAATTGGTAGTTTTGCTGAACATGACATAAATGGTGTTAGAATAATTGTCATTTGTCGATCTCTTCTTGAAGAAAGTGTACGACTAGCCATAACACCAGGAACTGTACATCCAAAACCGATCAACATTGGGACAATACTTCTTCCTGAAAGTCCTATTTTTCTTAAAAGTTTATCCATGATAAAAGCAACACGTGCCATATAGCCACTATCTTCTAAAATAGATAAGAAGAAAAATAAAGTCACGATAATTGGTAAAAAGCTTAAAACAGTTCCTACCCCATTAAAAATCCCATCAATGATCAAAGAATGTAAAGCAGCATTGATTTGTGCTTGAGTTAAAAGCATATCAACATAGTTCGTTACAATAGATACGCCATTTTCTAAAATCCCTTGTAAAAAAGAACCAATAACATTAAAAGTTAAAAAGAAGACAATTCCCATAATTCCAATAAAAGCAGGAATTCCTGTATATTTTCCAGTTAAGAATTGATCAATTCTTTGACTTCTTAATCTTTCTTTACTTTCATGGGGTTTCTTTACAGTTTGTCTACAAATATCAATAATTGAATGAAAACGATCACTGGCAATAGCAGCTGAACAATCAAGACCACTTTCTTCTTCAAGTTGTTTACGAATATGTTCTAATATTTCTTTTTCATTTTGACTTAAATCAAGCTGTTCTAATAATAGATTATCATCTTCAGCAAGTTTACTTGCTGCAAAACGTAAAGGGATTCTTGCTTTTTTAGCATGATCTTCAATAAGATGTTCAATCGCATTTAGGCAACGATCAAGAGCCTGATTATCAAACTTTTGTAAAAACTGAGGTCTTTCTTGATAATAAGCGACATGTAAAACATGACTTACCAGTTCATCGATTCCTTCTCCTTTAGCAGCTGAAATAGGAACAACAGGAACACCTAAATGTTCTTCAAGTTCATTAATAAGAACAGTTCCCCCATTTCCTGACATTTCATCCATCATATTTAATGCAACGACCATTGGCATATTGAGTTCTAATAGTTGCATTGTTAAATAAAGATTTCTTTCAATATTTGTCGCATCTACAATATTGATAATTGCTTTTGGTTTTTCTTTTAATAAAAAATTTCTAGTTACAATTTCTTCACTACTATAAGGCGACATTGAATAAATTCCTGGTAGATCCGTAATAAGTGTATTTTTATAGCCTTTAATAATACCATCTTTACGATCAACCGTTACTCCTGGAAAGTTACCAACATGTTGATTAGAACCAGTTAATTGATTAAATAAAGTTGTTTTACCACAGTTTTGATTACCAACTAAAGCAAAAGTAAGTAAATCACTTTCTAAGTAGATTTGTTGGTTATTGATTTTATTATCTTTTGCTTCACCATATCCAGGATGGTTTTTATGTTGAAAAATAATGTTTTCATTTTTTAATTCTTCTTTTTTAACAATTTCTTTTACTTCTATTTTTTGAGCATCTTCTTTTCTCAAAGTTAGCTCATAATCATGTATTTTAATTTCAATAGGATCACCCATAGGCGCATATTTTACCATTGTAACTTCTGTACCTTGAATAAGTCCCATATCTAAAAAGTGTTGTCTTAATGCCCCTGTTCCTCCTACAGAGACGATTACCGCACTTTTTCCTATAGCCAAATTCCCTAATTTCATATAATTTCCTTTTCCTTTTTACCAATTTAATGGATTACATTCATCCTCATGTAATCCTTGAAGTGCTTCCTGACACCCTTGTATCTTATCCTCTAAACAAGTCACTCTTTCTTTAGCCTTTATTAAATCATTAAGTGCTTTTTCTTTTAATTGAATAAGAATATTTTTTCTTTCTTCAAGCGTTGTTTCTCCTTTTAAACATAAATCAAAAAAATGTTTAATTTCATTAAGAGAAAGACCACTCTCTTTTAAAAAGAGGGCTGCTTGTAACCAATGAAGAGATTCTTCATCAAATAAGCGATTTCCATACTGATCATATTTTAAATTTGGAACAAGTCCCTTATCACAATAATGTCTTACCGTATGAATCGTAAGATGAAGGGTTTCACATACATATTTAATCGTATATTCCATATTTTTTCTTCCTATCTCTTGACCTCGGGTAACCCGATGGCATTACACTTATCTTAACATAGTATAAGGAAGGATAATAGAAAATATGAAAAAAGTTGTTATTTTTGGTGCGGCTGGACATACAGGAAAATATATTACAAGAAAAATGAAGGCAATGGATGATGTACAATTATCTGTTTTTGTAAGAAATCCACAAAAATTTGGAGATATGGATTTAGAAGGAGTTAATATTATTCAAGGTGATGCTTTAAATCAAGAAGATGTTTTAAAAGCAATGCAAGATCAAGATATTATGTTATGTTCACTTGAAGGTGATGTTCGTACCATGGCTTTAAATATTGTAGCAGGTTTAAAAGAAACATCTGTTAAACGTATTATTTGGATTACAGGAATGGGTATTCATCATGAAATCACAGGATTAAGAGGAAAAATGTTAAGCATGCTTGCTAAGAAAAGACCGGATTATATTGAAGCAGCAGATATTATTGCAGGAAGTGAAGCAATCACGACACTTCTTAGATGTCCAGGTATTAAAGATGGTGATAAAATAGCTTATGAACTTACAAAAGAAGGAACACAACCATCTTCTAAAAATGTTGATCGTGCAGCAATTGCACAAAGTATGGCTGATATGATTGAAGATGAAACATTAGGAGTTAATGAAAGTTTAGGGATTACGAATAAATAAAATTCGCAACCCTTTTTTTTACATAATTATTCCATTTTATGGATATACTTTTTCTCTATATTGAAGATGGAGGTAAAAAGTATGATAAAAAACGCACTTTTAAGTTTAAAGAAAAACATAGGAAAAACGATTTTATTATTTGTGATTATTGTTGTAATCGCAAACTTAGTTATTGCTGGTTTATCCATTCAATCAGCAACACAAAAATCAATGGATCAAATTCGTAGTAGTTTAGGAAACGATGTTACACTTTCCGTTGATTTTAGAAATATGATGAAAAACAGAGAGCCAGGTGAAGCTGTAAGCAATGATACATCATTAACAACAACCATGGCAGATAGTTTAAAAGATTTAAAGTATGTAGAAAATTATAATTATCAAATATCTACATCTGCTAATAGTGATGCTATTTCAGCGGTAGAAAGTGAATCAGATAGCAGTAATAATCAACAAGATCAAAATAGACCAGATGATCAAAAAGGACAAGATTCTAATCAAGGTGATTTTACAATTAGTGCCAATACTACCATGGAATATTTAGAATCATTTACAAATAGTAATTATACCTTAACAGATGGTCGTTTACTTACAAGTGATGATGCCAATACAAACAATTGTGTCATTGAAACAAATCTTGCGAGTGATAATGATTTAAGTGTTGGTGATACCTTTACAATTACAACAACTGTTAATGATGAAACAGTTACACAAGAACTTACAATTGTAGGTATTTATGAAATTCAATCAACAAATGAAATTGGTGGTGCTCATTTTAATAATCCAGTCAATACCATTTATACAGATTTATCAGTTGGACAAACCCTTACAGGAAGTAGTGAAAATATTACATCAGCCATTTATTATTTAGATGATCCTGAAAATGCAGAAGCTTTTGTCAAACTTGCGAAAAAGAAAAGTGATATTGATTTTGATACATTCTTGTTAGAAGCTAATGATCGTCTTTATCAACAAAATGCATCTTCTCTTGAAAGTATGCAATCTTTTGCAAAGATGTTTGTATGGATTGTTGTCATTGCAGGTAGTGCTATTCTTTGTTTGATTTTAGCTCTAACAATTAGAAATAGATATTATGAAATTGGTGTTCTTTTATCACTTGGACAAAGTAAAGTAAAAATTATTTTACAACAATTATTAGAAATTGGATTAATTGCAGCTGTTGCCTTTGTGATTTCATTAGGTACAGGACAATTAACATCTCATTATATGGGGAATATGCTAGAAGATAGTACTTCTTCAAATGTCATGCAAATGGACCAAAAAGGTGATAAACAAGACAATCAACAACCAAATGATAATCAAAATCAATCAGATAATAATCAACAAAAAGATAATAAAACAAAAGAAAATTTCCTAGGAAATATGATGGAAGGTCCATCAAATCAAGAATTAGATGTATCAATTACTAGTGAAAATGTGATTCAATTAGCTGGTGTCACAGCAGCAATTTGTATTATTTCAATCGTTGTTCCAGCTGCTTATGTATTAAGACTTACACCTAGACAAATCTTATCAAGAAAGGAAGGTTAAGATGGAAAAGTTATTAGAATTAGAAAATATAAGTTATAGTTATCAAGATGGTAAAGGAAGAAATCAAATCTTGGAGGATACTTCGTATTCGTTTGAAAAAGGTAAAATCTATGCTGTTGTTGGAGAAAGTGGAAGTGGGAAAACAACGACCCTTTCCCTTGCTTCTGGCTTAGATAAGCCAAGTGCAGGAAAAGTTTTATTCAAAGGAAAAGATATCCAAGAAATAGGTTTAAATAAATATCGTCGAGAAGATATCTCTATCGTCTTTCAATCATATAATCTTATCTACTATATGAATGCTTTAGAAAATGTTATGTCTGCTTTAGAAATCGCAGGTATTAAAAGAAAAGATAAAAAAGAATACTGTTTATCTATTCTTGAACAGCTAGGACTTTCAAAAGAAGAATGTAAAAGAGATGTTCGTCAACTATCAGGTGGACAACAACAAAGAGTAGCTATTGCCCGTGCAATTGCAAGAGAAGTTGATTTAATTCTTTGTGATGAACCAACAGGTAATCTTGATGAAAAGAATTCAATAGAAATCATGAATACTTTCTTAGATTTAGCACATATTCATCATAAATGTATTATTTTGGTAACACACTCACCTACTCTAGCAAAGATGTGTGATGTATCTTTAAAAATTAAAGAAGGTAAAATAGAAGCAAAACTTTAGGGTTTTGCTTTTAAATATGATTTTAAAAGATGTTATATGGTATAATAAATTAAATAGTAAAGGAGGCTCTAAAATGAATGAACAAGTTATTTCAAAAGTTGGAAAAGAAGTAACAGAATCTATGCTTGAGTGCTATGGTAATAAAGTAAGTAAAATTATTTTGTACGGTTCTTATGCTAGAGGAGATAATCGAGAAGATTCGGATATGGATTTAATTGTTTTATTTGATAGACCTTATAAGGAAGTGATTACTTATAGAAAAGATGTAAGTAAAATAGCAAGTAGAGTAGGTTTAAAGAATGATATAATGGTATCTATTGTTTTTAGAGATGTAAAATCTTTTAATGAAGATAAAGATATACTTCCTTTTTATCAAAATATTGTTAAAGAAGGTTATACAATTTATGGATAATTCTAGAAAAGATTTAGCTAAATATAGATTGTCACAAGCAAAACAATGTATTATATCTGCTGAAAAACTTTATGAAATTGAAGATTATAAAGGTGCAGCAAATAGATCTTATTATTCTGTGTTTCATTCAATAAGAAGTGTTTTAGCGTTAGAAAAAGTGGATTTCAAAAAACATTCTGCCGTTATTTCTTATTTTAGAAAAAGTTATATAAAAACAGGAATATTTGATGTTAGGCTTTCTGATATTATTTCTGAAGCCTTTGATATTCGTTCTGATAGTGATTATGATGATTTCTATATTGTTTCAAAGAACAAATAGAAAATGTAAAATATTTTTATAATGAAATAGAGAAGTATTTAGAAGCAAAACTTTAGGGTTTTGCTTTTGAATTTTAAACAAAAAATGGTCAGGGCACCGTATGCTACCTGACCTAGTCTTATGCAATTATTGTATTTACACACTATTATTATGTCAATACAAATAATATTAAGCTATTTACAACAAGATATAAAATTTAAATTGTAGATCTTTAAAGTACTTCTATATAATCAAGTTCTTTTAATTGATTTTGAAGATGTTCAATAAATAAATCAATGATTTTATTTTGTGAATTGAGCCTTTTAATATAATAAATCACTCTATTTTCAGGACCATCAATAAGATGGTTAATATGAATAGAATGAAGTTTTTTAGCGATAGAAATAGGAACAATAGCCCATGTATTTTCTAATGATAAAAAGTATTCAAGTAAAGACATTTCATCTAAGTTAACGGCGTAATCAGTAGATGATTGAAACCAATAATCATGCCAAATATCATGTTCAGGTGACCAAGGAATACGGATTTCATGACTGACATCTAATTCACTAGGATGAACTAGGTTGTCATATTGTTTCTTTGATACAAGAACCATTTCTTCACTAAAAAGAGGAATGGTTTGAATATTTTTATAATACATTTGATGAGAGACAATAGCGAGATCTATTTGTTGTTCTTCAACGTATTTATAAACTTCAAATGAATGATAGATATGAAAACAGAGTTTTATATAATCATTTTGTTTTAAAAATGTTTGTAGAATTGAAGGTAATAAATAAGTACTTACACTACCAATAGAAGCTAGTAAAAATGTTTCTTTTTGATCGTTGTTTTTAATTTGTTTTGCTTCTTTAAGTAAAGTTAAATATTTTCTAGCAAGAGGTAAAAAGAGTTCCCCTTGGCTTGTTAGTTCTACTTCTTTCTTTCCTTTTCCCCTTTTAAACAATTCATACCCTAATTCATTTTCTAAGTTTTTAATTCTTCTACTTAAAGCTGGTTGGGTAATATAAAGTTCAATTGCAGCTTTAGATAATGAACCGTTTTGGATCACACTTAAAAAAGCTTCTAATTCTAAATCTGTCATAATCTTCTCCTAAATATAAATTATACTTTATATTTTATATACATAATATGCATTTTACAACATGTATTTCTTTTGATAGGTTATTAGCGGGAAGTGATTTTATGAAAAGTTTATTAGAAGGTAATATCAATAAACAATTGATAGCTTTAGCTCTACCTTTGATTTTAGGAAATATTTTACAACAATTTTATAATACAGTAGATAGTTTTATTGCTGGACAATGGATTAGTCAAAATGCCTTTAGTGCCATTGGAACAGCAGGAAGTATGATGAATTTATTTATCTTTATGATCAATGGTTGTTGTAATGGAATAACAATTATTTTTTCTCAATATTATGGAGAAAGAAATGAATTAGGGATAAAAAAAGAAATGTTTATTTCTTTAGTATTTGGATTATGTTTTGTTTTTCTTTTATCTTTTATAGGCTTATTGAATTTAACTACTTTTTTAAAGTTAATGTCTACACCACAGTGTATCTTTTTACTCGTTAAAAAGTATTTAACAATAATTATTCTCTTTTTATTTATTACTTTTATTTATAATTGGAGTTCTTCTGTTTTAAGATCTTTTGGTGATTCTAAAGTGGCTTTATATGTATTAGGATTATCTGTTTTTATTAATATTGTTTTAGATATTATATTTGTGGTGATTTTTCATCAAGGAGTTCAAGCACTTGCTTATGCGACAATTATTTCACAATTGATTTCATCACTTTGTTCAACTTATTATTTAATCAAAAGATATCCTTTTGTCTGTTTTAAACTCAATCAAATTACAAATATTAAACCATTACTTAAAACAACAATCAATTATGGTTTAATTTCCGCTTTACATCAATCAAGTCTTTATTTAGGTAAATTATTTATTCAAGGAGCAATCAATAGTGCAGGAATGAATATTGTGACGGCATATGCGGTCACTACAAGAATAGAAGGTCTTATTAATTCATTTGGTGATAGTGGTTGTGCCGCAATCTCTATCTTAGTAGGACAAAATTATGGAGCACATAATACAAAAAGAACAAAAGAAACATTATTTAAAGGATTAAAGTTAATGATTTCTTTATCTGTTGTTTTATCAATTATCATTGTTTTACTCACTAAACCAATGACCTTATTATTTGTAGAAAAGAGTCAATATCAAGTTATTCATGAAACCTTTATCTATATGTTGGTTGTTTGTATCTTTTATATTTTCTGTTTCATTGGAAATGTCTTTGTAGGATTCTATCGAGGTATTGGACGTGTAGATATTCCTTTTAAAGGAACAACGATGCATGTCACTTTACGTGTTATTTTATCTTATCTTCTTATTCATCATCTTGGTTTAGTAGGTGTTGCTTTAGGATGTGGTGTTGGTTGGATTTTTGTAAATCTTTACCAAGTTTATCAATATAGAAAACTGGAGATTTTCAATAAATAGAATACAAGTTATTTAAGTGGTAGATTTTTTCTATCACTTTTTTATTGTGAAAATATGCAAATTTAACTTTTTGAAATAATAGGTTGAAGTTATAATATAAATATGAAGATAGAGGGAAAGAGGGGATAATGTGGAAATAGCTATATGTGATGACGAGAGAAAAATTTGTCAATTATTACAAAATAAAATAGAGAGATATTATTTTTCACAAGATTTGCCTTTTAATATTTATATATATGAAGATGGAAATAGTTTATTAGAGTCAAATTTAAATAAAATAGATGTTCTTTTCTTGGATATTGATATGCCAGGAAAAAATGGAATGGAAATAGCTCATGAATTAAGAAATTATAATAAAGATCTTTTGATTGTTTTTTTAACGGCTTATAGTGAATATGTTTTTGAAAGTTTTAAAGTAGATACATTTAGATATTTGTTAAAGCCTTTAGATGATCAAGAATTAGTAGAAGTATTAGATGCAGCTTTAGATAAGATACAAATAGATAAGGATGAATATTTAAACTTTCATTTTCAAGGTGAAATATATAGTATGCGTTATAAAGATATTATTTATATTGAAGGAATGAAAGATAAAATATGGATTCATTGTACAAATGAAACTTATCGTTGGCGAGGAGCTCTTAAGAATTTACAAGAGTTACTTAAGGATAAAGGATTTTTCCAAGTACATAGAAGTTATATTATCAATATGGATAAGATTCAAAGATATAATTCAAAAATTGTTTATTTAGAAGGTAACAAGGAAGTTCCTATTAGTAGATATAAATTAGATGCATTTAAAGAAGAATATATTAGATTTTGGAGTAAGGTTTTATGAATGCAGGTATGATGATTTTGTCTTTTTTTATTTGTCTTTTTAATATTATAGGATTAATGTTTGTTATGAATGATGGATTACAAGTTTTAGAGATTTATAGAGGTTTAGAAATAAAGAAAAAGATTATCTGTTTTTTTATTATAAGTCTTATTACATTTTTGTTAGATAATAATATTGACCTTGTTTTCTTTTTAATTATTGAATACTTTTGTATTCTTATTTATAACAAACAAAAAGCATTATGGGGAATTAATAGTATTTTATTTGTTTTATTAATAGAAATTGGAATGTTATTTTATTATAGAAATCTAAATAATAATGGGATTCAAATGATTACCTATCTAGCAACAGCACTCATGGAATTCTTTTGGGTTTCTTTTCATAGATCAAGAAAATTAAAAAAAGGTTTTAAGAAGCTCATGATGATTATTTTAGAAATAATGGCTCTTGAAAATCTAGTTTGGTTAAGTATTTGTATAAGTAATCCTGGAAATATGTATATAATGATAATGTTATTTATTTTTTTGATTTTTATATATTATATTGTTTTCTTTATTGTTTCTTATAAACTTTTTGAAAAATCAGAAATAGAAACTCAAAGTAATACTTATGAATATTACCTACAAATGGAAGAAGAACACCGTCAAATTAGAAAGATGTATCATGATATGAAAAATCATTTAATGCTTATGCAAACAGAAAATTATAATGATCAATATATCCAACAAACATCAAAAAAATTAGATGATTTACATCAATTCTATCATACAGGAATTCATTCTTTGGATATTCTTTTGTTTAATTGTAAGATGAAAGCAGAGGAAAAAGGTATTAAATTTGAAGCAATTGTTTCAGAGGGATGTTTGTCTTTTATGAAAGAAGAAGATGTTAACGTTATTTTCAGTAACGCTATTAAAAATGCTATTGAGGCATGTGAAAAAGAGTAGGTTCGAAAACTTAGAGAGAAATAAGTGATAATTTTGGTAGAAAAAA
>CAVESC010000001.1:0-71052 GCA_963618275.1 Bacteroidaceae bacterium | reverse complement strand
ATTTTTTCTACCAAAATTATCACTTATTTCTCTCTAAGTTTTCGAACCTACTCTTATATTTTAAATCATCTCTACAAATCTTCAAATACTTATTAACTATTATCTATCATACATTTAAAGCATTAAAAAAAGACCTTTCGGTCTTTCTCTATTATTTTTTAGTAGTTTTTTTAGCAGTTGTTGCTTTTTTAACAACTGGTTTAGCTTCTTTAGCAGCTACAGCCTTAGCAGGAGCTTTTTTAGCTGGTGCTTTTTTAGCAGCTGGTTTTTTAACAACTTCTGGATATTCAGGCATAGCATTAACATCTAATTCACCTTTTAATTCAGAACCATCTTTTTTAATTGCTACATAGAAAACTTTAGCAGTTTCTGGTAAGTAATAAATATTTAAAGTTTCAACTTCTGTTGTTTTTACACCTTGTTCTTTTAAAGCTTCTTTAACGTATTTATCTAAATCACCATTTTTAACATTTTTTTCTTGGTATTGTACTTCGATCATTGTTTTCATTTTATATAACTTCAAAACCTCAGTTTCTACTTCCTCCTTGTTAAGTATTCTATACTATTTTTTTTATTTGTAAAGTATTTTTCTCGAGAAAAAGCGCATGAAATCAACGTTTTTCTTTAATTAGTTATTATGATAATAAAATCTTGTTTTATCTTCAAAGCTTTTATCTTAATTTGTAAAAAAATAGAATTGGACATCCAATTCTATTTCTTAGATTTTGAATCAATAATCATAATAAATTTAGTTTTAGCTTCTACACCATCTTTACTTCCAGTAAATGTTTTATAATCATTTGCTAAATCAATAAGCTTTTGTGTAGTATCTACATCTTTTTTCACTGTATCATTTAAAACACTCGAAATCTTATCTAAACCTTTACTTTTAAATAAAGTTAAACCATCAACTAAAGCATCACTACCTTGTGCTAATTGATTAGAAGCTGTTTTTAATTGACCACTTGCTTGTGCTAAAGTATTAGATCCATCACTTAAAGAAGATAAACCACTAGATAATTGCTTAGAACCATCTGTTGCACTTTTAGCGCCTTCTTTTAACTTAGCCACACCACCAGTATAGCTTTGTAATCCTTGATAGAATTGATTATATGAATCTAATTGTGCTAATGCTGTTTTAATTGGTGTTTGATAAGCAGCAGGTAATTGTGTCATTAAACCATTTAAAACGGTTTGATAGTTATCAATTGTTAATTCAATAGACATACCTGTAGCAGCTAATTGATTATTAATTTGTGTTTGTGTTGTTGTTAATAAAGTATTAAATACTTGTTTTGCTCCACCTACTAATGTTGCACTTTGTCCATCTAAAGTAGCTAAACCATTATAAAGTGTTTCAATTCCTGTTGTTAATTTTTGTGATCCAACAAGAGCTGAGGCAGCACCTGTTTTTAAAGATCCTACACCTTGATCAAATTCACCATATTTAGAGGCATATTGTTTTAATCCTGATTGTAATGTTTGTCCACCAGCAATGATTTGATCAAATGATGAATTTAATGTATCTACACTATCATGAACATCATTTAAATCATCAAAATTAATATCTGTTTCAGATAATAATGAAGGTGTTGCTACTGACATTAAACTATTTAATTTAAACTTTGTTGTATCATATTTAATAGTAACAGAATTTAATTTTTCTAAATCTTTATTATTATCATAGTTCTTTGATAATCCTGGAGCAGCAATTGCCATAATGATATTAGAAGAACCATTACTAATTACTTTACCATTTGTAACTTCAATATTAGAATCTGTTTTTGTTGGTAACATTGTTCCTGTTGTAACTACAAAAGGAACATAAAGTTCTTTACCATCAACAGTTTGTTTTTCATTATTTGTATAATCAATTTGAATTTCCACTTTCCCTTTTTTACCAAGCATATCTTTTAACTTAGTTTTTTTACCATCTAATTTATAAGAAACTTTCATTGAAATTGGTAATGATTTTGTTGTTTTACCTTGGTAATAAATATCTTGTCCATCTTTTGTTTGCCATACTAAACTAGAATCATTTTGTTTAAATGTTTCTTTTCCATTAACATTTTTAATATTTTTTAATGATGATTGATCATCTAATGATGTTTCATTTTGATCATTGACAAGATGTTCAGAAACAACTGTTGTTTTTTCTGAACCATTTGTTTTTAACTTACTATAAACTGTTTCTTCTTTTGAATAGGCAAAGGCAGGAACAATTGAGCTCATGACCATTGTCATTACAACTGCTGAAGAAGTGATTAATTTTGATTTTTTCATCTTAACATTCCCCTTTTACATTATTTTTTAATTGTTTAAAACCGATAGAAGTATGAATAATAACTTTATCAAATACAAGTAAGATTGCTGGGATAACACAAATAACAATAAACATTGAGATAAGTGCTCCTCTTGACATTAAATTACATAATGAACCAATCATATTCAATTTAGAAATCATTCCTACTCCAAATGTTGCTGCAAAGAATGACATTCCAGAAACAAAGATTGAACCTGCAGAATTACTAATTGCATTATCCATTGCTTTAATTTTATCAATACCATTTTTTCTATTTTCCAAATATTTTGTTGTAAGTAAAATAGCATAATCAATTGTTGCTCCAAGTTGAATTGTTCCAATAACAATAGAGGCAACAAATGGTAAAACATCACCTGTATAATAGCTGATTGCCATATTGATAAAGATAGCAAGTTCAATTCCAGAAACTAATAATACTGGAAGTGAAACTGATTTTAAAACAAATAACATAATGACAAAGATAATTCCAATAGATGCAATACTTACATTCTTAAAGTCTTCATCTGCTATATTAACCAAATCCTTCATGCATGGACCTTCCCCTGCCATTATAGCATTTTTATCATACTTTTTGATAATACGATCAATTTTATTAATGACTTTATTTAATTTATTTGTAGCAATTTCTTCAGTTGAATTGACAAATATCATTTTATAACGATTACTTTCAAATATATCTTTTACATCATCAGGTATCATTTCATCAGGAATTGCTAGATTTGATAACTGTGATGGTGATAAAACAAGATTAACAGATTCAACATCTTTTATTTCATCAACCATTTTATTTAAATCATTATCTTTAATATCTTTATTTACTAAAATAACTTGTGAAGCAACTAAATCAAATTCATCACTTAATTCACTATTAGCAACACAACTCTTTAGATCTTGTGGTAAATCTTTTGTTAGATTGTAATAACTTTTAACATGTGCATTTCCATAATAAGCTGGATAAGCAATAACTAATGCAACTAATAAGATAATTTTATAATGTTTAATAACAAAATCCTTAACAACATTAAATGATGGAATAATTGGTTTATGTTTTGTCTTAAAGACAAGTTTATCAAATACTAATAAAAATGCTGGGAAAATTGTGACTGTTGAAAGAACCCCAATAAAGACACCTTTTGCCATTACAATACCAATATCTGAACCTAATGTTAATTGCATTGTACATAACGCTAAAAATCCAGCAATAGTTGTAAGTGCGCTTCCTGCAATAGAAACAAGTGTATCACCAATGGCTAATGTCATGGCTTCATCATTTGTCTTCACTTTCAATTTAGCTTGTTCATATTTATGATATAAGAAAATTGAAAAGTCTGTTGTAACTCCTAATTGTAAAACAGCAGCAATAGCTTTTGTAATATATGAGATTTGACCTAAGAAAATATTAGATCCCATATTATAAAGAATTGCGAGTCCGATGTTTCCTAATAATAGAAATGGAACAACATAACTATCTAACGATGCCATTAAAACAATTAAAACTAAAACAACGGCAACAATGACATACGTAATAATTTCACTATCAGCAACAATACTTGTATCTAAAGTGGAAGCTGACATTCCACCAATACGAACAACTTCATCACTGGTGATTTCTCTCATTTGTGTAATTGCATCAATGGCTACTGTACTATCTTTAAAAGTAACCAACATCAATTCACTATTACCTTTTTTAAATTGTTTTGTTACATCACTTGGTAACATTTCTTTAGGAATCGTTGTCCCAATCATATCATTGGCTGATACAACTTTGACAACTCCTTCAATATCTTTATATTTTTCTTCTAAATCTAAGACATCTTTTGATGACATATTTTCGACAACACACATTGCAAAAGATCCCATATCAAAATCTTTAGCTAATATATCTTGTCCTTTCATTGTATCAATATCTTCTGGTAGATAAACAAGAATATCATAATTGATATCTGTATTGATGTATCCAAATAATGATGGAATACAAAGAAGAATTGATGCAATAACAATCAGTATTTTATGTTTTACAACAAATCTACCGATTGCTTCTCCTAGCTTTTTCATAGTTCACCCTCCTAAATGACCTTTGGTCAGTTATGATAGTAGCACTAAAATGACCATTGGTCAATATATAAATGACTAAAAGTCATTTTTTTATATTTTTATTTGACTTTTCAAATTTTAGAACATAAAATATTTCTAAAAGGATGTGTTAAAATGGCAATTCAAGAGATAAAATCAAAGATAAATGATAATAAACAAGAAAAAGAACGTAAGCTTTTAAATACCGCTTTACATTTATTTACTGAAAAAGGAATTAAAAAAACATCTATTCAAGATATTGTTCATGAAGCAGGAATTGCTAAAGGGACTTTTTATTTGTATTTTAAAGATAAATATGAACTTCAAGATGTTTTACTCGCAAAGACTTCGCATGAATTTTTCGCAAATGCTTGTAAAAAAGCCAATCAACATCACTTTGATCGTTTAGATGATAAAATTGTTTTTATTATTGATTCTATTATTAATGAATTAATTGCTCGTCCTAACATTCTTAAGTTTATTCAAAAGAACTTGTCTTTAGGACTTTATAGTGAAAAGTTAACTGATTTATTAGATAGTGAAGAATTAGGAATTAAGGAATTATTTGTAAGAGAAGTAAAAGAAAAGGATATTCCTTTAGAATATCCTGAAATGACTTTATTTATGATCATTGAACTTGTCAGTTCAACTGTTTTTACTTCAATTGTTGAAAAACAACCACTTCCAATAGATGAGTTTAAACCTCATCTCTATAAAACAATCCGTTTACTTATTAATGAAAAGATAGATTAATTTCTATTTTTTTTTATTTGTTCATAAAAAGCTCTTGCTACTCTACTGAAGGTTGCTTCTTTTTTCCATACTAAAGCATATGATTCTTCTAATGTTGGTTCTAAATATTTAAAACAAATATCTTCATCTAAAGTTTTAGTAAGATGATCATCTGTTGCTAGTAAATAACCTAAATTATTTCTTACTAATTCTAGATTTGAACCATTGATAACGTTATAAGTTGCTTGCACTTTTAAATCTTTTAAATTCATTTGTGCCCAATGTGCTAATCTTTCTTGAAGGCCTAAACGTTGATGTAAAATCAAAGGCATTGTTTTTAATTCTTTAGGTGTTATTGTATCTAATTTGGAAAAAGGACAATCCTTTTTCATTAAAACACCCCATCTTGTTTTTTCATTTAAAGAAAGATAGCTGAATTTTGTTGTATCAACGGGTTCTAACATCACTGCAAAATCAAGTAAACCATGTTGTAATCTTTCACTAATATCAACTGCATCATTACTATAGAAATGTAATTGAATATTAGGATATTTTTCAATAAGCATTGCTGTTTCTTTTAAAATTTTTTTCGTTGTTGTTCCACCTATATAAAGATCACCTGATAAAACATGAGTATCCTGTGACATTTCATCGACTGTTTTTTGAACTAATTCGATAATTTCTTCAGCACGTTTTTTTAATAAAACACCATCTTCTGTAAGTTCTATCTTTCTTTTCCCACGAATAAAAAGCTTTTTACCAATATGATCTTCTAAATCCATCATTTGTTTAGAAAGTGAAGGTTGTGAAATATGTAAACTTTCAGCTGCACGTGTAATATTTAATTCTCTAGCAACAGCTAAATAATAACGTAATACCCTGATTTCCATCTGTATCTCCTCCTAATAAAAGTGTAACATTCACTATCATTCTTGTAAACTATGATAAATGATAGTTAATAGATATTGGATATTGTTTATCATTTGATTTTTAATATAGATGAAAAAGAAATTGTAAAGGAGCTTATTATGGAAAGAACATTATATAATCAAATTACTATTCCGGCTATTGGCTATGGCGTTTATCAAATTACAGATCAAGAATTATGTGAAGAATGTGTTGTTCAAGCTATTCAAAGTGGTTATCGTTTAATTGATACCGCTGCTGCTTATGAAAATGAAGAAGCTGTCGGTCGTGCTATTAAAAGATGTGGTGTGGCTCGTGAAGAGTTATTTATTACAACTAAATTATGGGTCACTGATACAAGTTATGAAAAAGTCAAAGAAGCTTTCAATCGTTCATTAAATAAATTAGGTTTGGATTATATTGATCTCTATTTAATTCATCAACCATATAATGATTATTATGGTGCTTGGCGTGCAATGTGTGAACTTTATCAAGAAGGTAAAGTAAAAGCAATCGGTGTGGATAATTTTAAACAAGATCGTTTAGCTGATTTTTTACGTTTTAATGATATTAAGCCAATGATCAATATGGTGGAATGTAATCCAATGTATCAAAGAGAAGATGATTTAAAATATCTTCAAGAAAATGATATTCAAATGATGGCATGGTCACCTTTAGCATCAGGTAAAGAAAATATTTTAAAAAATGAAACTTTAAAAAAGATTGGTGATAAATATCACAAATCAATTGCTCAAGTTACTTTACGTTGGCTTTATCAAAGAAATATTATTCCTGTTGTTAAATCTACAAATCCTACACGTATGAAAGAAAATTTAAATATTTTTGATTTTGAACTTAGTAAAGAAGATATGTTAAAAATAGAAAAATTAGATCAAGGACATACATGTTTCCATGAACGTGATACTGCTCAAAAAGTAAATCACTTTTTAGATATCGCTTTTAAATTTAAATTATAAGGAGATTTATATGAGAAATTATACAAAGAATAAACTTCCTAAAATTATTTGGGGAAATGAAAGTATAAAGCAAACAATCAATGAATTACAATATTATCAAACAAAGAAATGTTTTATTATTTCAGGAAGTCATATTATTCATCATCAATTATCAAAAGAATTATTACAAGATTTAAAAGAATATCATATTGAATATGAAATCTTTGATCAAGTTACACCTGAACCTACTGATATTTTATGCATAGAAATTGCTGGTAAAATTAAAGAATATCAACCTGATTGTATTATTGGTCTAGGTGGAGGGAGTCCAATGGATGCTGCTAAAGCAGCCAGTTTAATTGCTGGAATTGATGAAGAAATTAATGATTTACATGAATATGGAAAAACAGGAACGAAAATGAAAGAAAGATGGTCACGTCCTTGTCCTTTGATTTTAATTCCTACAACTTCTGGATCAAGTGCTGAAACAACTGCTAGTGCTGTTATTACAAGTACTATTCATCATTTAAAATTCAGTTTTGGTAATCGTCATATTCAAGCAGATTGTGCTATTATTGATCCTTTATTTACTATCGATATGCCAAAAAATCCAACAATTTATGGAGGTTTAGATGCTTTAAGTCACGCTACTGAAAACCTAGTAGGAACTGCTTCTAATGAATATACCAATACCATGATGTTAAAGTGTATTGAAAAAGTATTGAGATGGCTTCCTGTTGCGGTTAAAGAACCACATAATTTAGAAGCAAGAGAACAACTTTCATGGGCCTCTCATAATAGTCTTGCTAATGGAGGAATTCCTAATGGTCATGCTGTAGCCCATGCTTTAGGAAGTCTTTATCATCTTGTTCACGGTCATGCTTGTGCACTTGTTTTACCAACGGTTATTCGTCATTTTGCTTTAAGTGCTGAAAATCAAATTCATGATTTAGCTTTATTAATGAATTTAGATTTAAAAAATGATCCTCAAGAAGTAGCTAATGATGTCGCTGATTATCTTGTTGATTTTTATAGAAATTTAGGGATTAAAAATTTACAAGATACTTTTAAAGAAAAACATATTGAAGATAGTTTAGAAGAATTTACTTCTAAACTGATACCAGCTATTTTAGATGATTTTAAGTCTAAACATTGGTTACCACCTATTCATAATGATCCAGAAAAAATAAATAAAGTTTGTAAAATGATTTATAACGAAAAATAGGAGCGAAAGCTCCTATTCGTTTTTACTTGCACCAGATAGTTGTGCATATTTAATTCTTTTTTCTAGATTATTTTTATAATCTGTTTCAAAATAACAACTATATAACCCATCTAATATATAAAGTAAAGATAGTCTTGTAGAGAAATTAGCTAGTTTTACATATTTATGTTCATAAGATGGCATAAATATATGATAATTAGGGGTTATATTTTTTATTTGATAATCACCAGATGATATCAAAAGTACCGCTGTATTATTTATTTTTAATAAATCAGATATAAGGTCAATATTCGTTAACCTACCTTCATATGAAATAATGATTGCTAGATCATCAGGCCCACTTGTTGACGCTAACAATCGTTGTTCATATTCATCGATAGGTACTTCAATACGAACATCTATTTCTTGCATTTGCATTTTAAAACTTTGGGCAAAGAAAATATTATTGGCAGATGTATATACTGTAATGTGCTTGGCTTTTTGCATTTTAGAAACGACTTTTCGTATTTCATCTGTTTCAAATAAGTCGAACGTTGATAGGAGTGTTTGTTCGTAATTTTCTTTGAGTGAACTTAAAACTTGATATTGTGTTTGGTTTTCTTTAAATGGGAAATTATAATCTATGTTTCCTTTTCTTTGTGTATATTCTGTTAAAGAATGTGATAAACGTATTTTAAAATCATTATAACCATCAACATCTAATTTATCACATAAACGATAAATAGCTGATGTTGAAACATAACACGCTTCTGACAGTTCTTTAATGGACATTGTCATCACACTATCAGGATGTGTCAAAATATATTGAACTACTTTATTTTCACTTTCTGTCACATTTTGAATATTTTCAAGTTTGGTAAACATATTAATCATTGTCATTAACCTCTTCAATACATAATATCAATGTTCCAAGTAACATATATTCCTCCAAATAATAAACTTGTATAATGTCAGGAAGGTATTTTTTTGGAATATACTCTTCTACTTCTTGTTTTACATCTTCAATATCAATGATTAAGAAACAAAAGAAAACAATACATTGTGGATCAATTACGCTTGTTATTGCTGCAATGGTCTTACTTAACGCTTCAATAGCTCCTTCTGGAGTTTTATGAAGCTTTAAAACATCTTTTGAATAATTCAATGGTAAATATTGCACCTCACCAGCAATATGATGTGCCCCTTTAATCAATTTTCCATTAACAACATTTCCAACACCACTTAAAGTAATCATTGGTTGAAAAATAAAGGAAACATTTTCATATTCAGGTGAGACTGCATAAAAACCTTGAGCAACAGCATTTGTTTCATTTTCAAAAACAAATTTTTGTTTATATCTTGATTTAAAATCTCTTTCAATATCAATTTCTTCTAAACCTTCAGCATTGATTGAAACAATTTTATCTTTTTCAATAATGCCTGGTGTCGATAAACCAATCACTTCGATATCAGGATAATGTACTAACATACTATCAATAATATCATAATAGTCTTGTAAATAAAGTCTTCTTTTAATAATGATTTTATTTTCTAATATTTCATTATTTTCATCATATAGACGATATAAAATATGAACACGATGTCTATTTCTAATTAATGATAAACATAATATTTTCTTACCACTCTTTTTTAAATTTGCTATGTGTAAAGGTTCTTCTTTTTTGATTGGTTCTTTATTTAATTCAGCTTGATTCTTTTCTATTAAACGAATACATTCCCTTACATCATATTTACCAAAAATAGCAGGTGGTATTTTTAATACAACTTGATTTTTTAATATTTTATTAGCTTCACTATATAAATAAGATACTTGAGGAGCTAATAAAACCATATCATAATCTTGAGCGACTTGATAAACTTCATGATAACCTCTTGCATCTACTTGCATATTAAGATGCAAAAAATCTACTGCTTCTGTAAGTTTTGCTGCAAAGTATCCTGTTGTAAGTCCTCCAGAACAAACAAGTAATACTTTTAAGCATGATGTTTTATTGATTTGTCTAACTAAATGCATCATTTCGTCAAACAATTCAATCGCATGTTGAAAACTATGAAATTGGAAATGAAGATAAAATTCATTCTCTTTTGTTTTTTTATTAACTAATACATATTCAACAATATCTTGATCATAAAAATTAATATGACCAATAACCTCTGTTCCTTCAATAACAATATTATTTTCTTCATCTTCCTTGATAGAACAATACTTGTATTGATGAAAAAGAATCCATTTTTTAAATAATGATGTGTAAATCTCTTTTAAATAGCTATCCATTATTTAGATTCTTCAACTAATTTGATTGCAAAATCTAATACTTTTCCACCATTCATCATTCCATAGTCCCTCATATCAATGACAGATACAGGTTTATCTGGATATTTACCTTTAACATTATTTAATTCATATCTTACTTGAGGACCAAGTAAAATAACATCTGCAGCACTTGCATGTTTATCAAGGCTTCCAATTGGATAAGCATTGATTTCTAATTCCATTCTTTTTGCTTTTGCTGCTTCTTTCATTTTATTAACAAGTAAACTTGTTGACATTCCTGCTGCACATACTAATAAAATATTCATAATAATTACTTCTCCTTTTTATTTAGCTTCTTCTAATGTTTTAATCGCAAAATCTAATACTTTTTCACCATTCATCATTCCATAATCTCTCATATCAATAAGAACGACCGGTTTTCCTTTACCCATTTCTTCTAATTTTGCTTTATGCGTTCTTACTTGAGGGCCAAGCATAATAATGTCATAATCATTAATAGCTTTTTCTACTCCATGAATTGGAACTGCATCGATTGTTACATCTACACCTTTAGCTTTTGCTGCTTTGTCCATTCGTTGAACGAGCATACTTGTTGACATTCCTGCACAACATACTAATAAGATTTTCATAACTATATTCCTCTCTTTCTTTTTACACCATTAATATAACGCACATTTTTTTACAATGTATTCATTATTCTCAAATAGAAAAATTTTTTTCAAAGCGGTTCCATTTTTGAACTCTTTTTTTGATAATTTATTATTTTTAACTATTTTAAAAAGACTATAATTATCGATTTTGTTAGAATAGCATTATGTGGAGGAATTGTTATGATTAAAGCAGTTATTTTTGATATGGATGGTTTATTAATTGATAGTGAAATGATTTCTTTTAAATGTTATCGTGATTTAATAAATAGTTATGGGTTCGAATTTACATTGAAAGAATATATAAAAGATTATCCTGGTAAACAATTAATTACATCATTAAACTACATTAAAGATCACTATCAACTTAATTATGATATAGAAAAAACAATTGATATTTTTCATGAATATGAAACAAAATATATTGAAGAAGATGGCGTAGATTTAAAACCTGGTGCTAAAGAACTTCTTAAATACTTAAAAGAACACCATTATAAAACAATTATTGCAACATCAAGTAGAGAAAAACGTGCACAAAGTTTATTAGAAAAACATCAAGTAATGCAATATATGGATGACATTGTTTATGGTCATGAAGTTGAACATGGTAAACCAGCTCCTGATATCTTTTTAAAAGCTTGCGAAAAACTAAATGTTTTACCTAATGAAGCTCTAGTATTAGAAGATAGTGAAGCAGGTATTGATAGTGCTTATCAAGCACATATTCCTGTTATTTGTATCCCTGATTTAAAAGAACCAGACGAAGTTCATAAAGATAGAACAGCTTGTTTATTATCTTCATTAGATCAAGTTATTGAATATATTGAAAAAAGCAACGGTTAAGTTGCTTTTTATAATGTATCTAAAAGGGATTTACTCTAAATTATTAGATAATGTATCATCTTACTATTCTTTGTAACATCTCATATCTTTTGTTATGCTTACACTTTCCTGGGTATATAATCTTTCATTATCTATAAGTGAAATTATAAGATTTACAACTGATGGTATAGTTGTAATATAACCTTTTGCTTGTTCACCTTTTATGGTAAGAACGAAATCTTCTTCATGTCCGTCACGCAAATACCCTGGACGTAGTATTGTATAATTTAATTTACTTGCTTCAATAATATCAACAGCTTTACGATTTGGTATTTGAGCTGGTTCATTGTCTAAATTATCATCACCGTCTATTTCGTCAGGAATTTCATTATATATTCCTACAGCACCCATAAATAGTAGTCTTTGTACGTTTTCATCTTGCATGATTTTCACTAAATTTGATGCAACTATTGGTAATTCATTTCCCGATATAGCACAGTAAACAACATCTTTTCCTTTAATTACGTTTCTTAAATCTTTCTCACTAGTAGCATCACCATCTATAACCGTTACGTTATTTGAATTTTTATATTTTTCAGTTGCATGTCTTGAAAAGAGTGTAAGTTCATAGTGATCTTTCTCAATCATTTTTTCTGTTAATGCACTTCCAAGCAAACCAGTTGCTCCTAATATTAAAACTTTCATTATTTTTCTCCTTTTTAGCTTTATTTGATTCACATTGAGTTTCATAACTACTCATGATAAAATAAATATAATTTATTCGAGTAACTCGAAGTCAATACTTTTAAGGGGTGATTTTTACGTATTTAACAATGAAAGAATTTGCTAAAAAATTTAATGTTTCAGAACATACTCTAAGGTATTATACAGATATTGGTTTATTACCTTGTAAAAGAGATAGTGGAAATCGAAGAGTTTTTGATAGTGAATCAGAGAATTGGATGCAAGGAATCATATGCTTAAAAGGATGTGGTGCTTCTATTGATGATATAAAAGAATATTGTCGATTATGTCTTTTAGAAGAAAATGAAGAAAATTTACAAGCGCGTTATCAAATAATCGTTAAACAAAGGGAACAAGCATATAAACGTGTAAAAGAAGCACTAGCTACAGCAAAATACATGGATGAAAAGGTAAAACATTACGAAAAAATACTTGAAGGTATAATTCCAGATGATTCTAATCCTAAAACATGGTCTGAATATTTTAAACCAGATAATCATTTAGATTAATTGCATAAGATATTAGCCTTTAGAATAAAATTAAAAAAATAGATTTGATGAAATAATTCTTTATTTAAAATCAATTTTGAATAAAGAAAAAAGGTCGAATATCTATGAACTTTATATTCAAAACCTTACTAAATTTCCAAATTCGACCTTACTTGTTGACCATTTTTATGTTACCAGACTAATAAATGATCAACTTAATCATACTCAAAAAATAATTATACGTAAATATATTAAAGGGAAATACTGATTTCACATCAATATTTCCCTTAATAATTTAAAGTATTTGATTATCTAGAATACTTTTATAATGTATCTAAAAATTGTTCATAATCTTTAAGAATTTTTTCTAATTCTTCATACGTATTTACTTTTGAAAGTTCATTTTTAACAGACGATGAATTTTTTAAACCTTTGATATACCAAGGTGCATGTCCTCTCATTTGGGACATAGCAATTCTTTCAGGTTCAATCGTCATCAATCTTTTAGCATGTGTTAAACACCATGCTATTTTTTCTTTATATGTTGGTTCAGGAATATCTGTTCCATGTTCCAAGCTTTCTACAACTTGTTTAATAAGCCATGGATTTCCTAGTGCTGCACGACCAATCATAATTGCATCACAACCTGTTTCTTCAAGCATTCTTCTGGCATCTTCTACACTTCTAATATCACCATTTCCAATAACTGGAATATTAACAGCTTCTTTAACAGCTTTGATAATTGACCAATCGGCATGACCTTCATACATTTGTGAACGTGTTCTTCCATGAACAGCAATCGCACTAGCTCCTGCCTTTTCTATTAACTTAGCTACTTCTACAGCATTAATATGTTCTTTATCAAAACCACTTCTAATTTTAACAGTTACTGGTTTACTTACATTTTTGACAATATTACTAACAATATCATAAATCAATTGAGGATTTTGAAGCAATTTACTTCCCGCATTTGCCTTTAAAACCTTATTAACAGGACATCCACAGTTAATATCAATAATATCACAATTAGAATGTTCATCAATAAACTTAGCAGCTTGTACCATACTTTCTACTTCACCACCAAATAATTGAATACTTACAGGATGTTCTCCTTCATCTACTTGTAACATTTCTATCGTTTTTTGATTTCCATAACAAATTGCTTTATCACTAACCATTTCAGAATAAACAAGACCTGCGCCAAATTCTTTTACAATCTTACGAAAAGCCATATTTGTAATACCAGCCATTGGTGCCATAATTACGGGATTTTTGATTTCTATATCTCTAATTTTCAAAATTTAATTCCTCCTGTATATAATTTAAACAATTGTACATAATATAAACAGATAACTTATATATTCCCTCTATTTTCCTCCCCTAAATAGATATAAGTTATCTTAATAAAGAGTTGATTTCCTAGAAAAATAAAGGCTTATGCCTTTATTTTTCTTTACACGTTAATCCTGCATTCTTTTGATTTTTTAAGGTATCTTTTAAAGAAATATATTCTATATCTTTATAACTTCCATTTGTTCTAACAAGTCCTGCATCTACAAGATCTTTCATATATTTATTATCATATTGAATATCAACTGTATAAATAACTTTATTCCCTTTAACCTTTATAGTAGCTTTTACTCCATTTACACCTTTGTAAAAACTATTACTATTTTTTATGTAGTTTTTATAATAAGAAATTGGATATGAATCTGAAACATAATCACTATAATCATATGTTACTTGTGTTTTTGTTTCTTTAACTTTTTTATCACTAGAGATGACTTCTACTTTTTCTGTTGTAATCATATCTAGTTTTCCTTTACATATTGTTGTTTTTGTTAAATTATTTGTTAAATAGAAAACAATTCCACCTATCAATATAATAAAGATAATTCCTATTATTAATACTCTTATTTTCTTTTTCTTGTTTTCCATTTTTTTCTCCTTTAAAAAAATCACATTTTTCAATGTGATTATAAACGATTTATTAAATTTTGCAATTCTTCTTCACTAAATTGATATTTTGTATTACAGAATTGACATGTAATTTCACAACCATGATCTTCATCAATCATACTTTGAAGTTCTTGTTTTCCAATTGTTGATAAAGCATTGATCATTTTTTCTCTTGAACAATCACAAGTAAAGAATAAATCTTGTTGATCTGTGATTTCAACATCATCAAAAATCATTTTTAAGATTTCTTCTGGTGTTTTTCCTTCATGAATTAATGAAGAAACAGCAGGAAAATCTTTTATTTTTTCTTCAATATAAGAAATATCTTCTTCAGTAGCATCAGGTAATAATTGAATAATGAAGCCACCTGAAGATAAGATTTCGTTTGTGTCATCCACTAAAACACCTACAGAAACAACTGATGGTGTTTGTTCACTTGCCATGAAATAATAAGAAAAATCATCACCAATTTCACCTGTTTGAAGTGGTACGGTTCCACAGAATGGTTCTTTTAATCCCATATCTCTAATAACTTGTAAAGTTCCTTGTGTTCCAACTGCCACACCTACAGCTAAATGTCCTGTATCATTATAAGTATAATGAACATGTGGATCTCCTACAAAACCTTTAATATGTCCATCACCACAAGTAACAGCCATCATTGTTCCAATAGGTCCACCACCATTAATTGTAACAGTCATTTTTTCATTATTTTTATTCATTGCTGCCATCATCAACGTTGCTGACATCATTCTTCCAAGAGCAGCAGATGCTGTTGGCCATAAATCATGTTCTTGTCTTGCTTTTTCTAATAACTCAGTTGTTTGACAAGCAAAAACACGACAATTCTTATTATTGACTAATCCTCTTACTAAATAATCTTTCATCTTTCTTTTCTATAAAAAGAACACGGAAGAAAATATTGGAATAATCATGCTTAATGATATTAAGATGATTACAATTCTCTTTGTTCGTGTACTCATATTTATCCCCTTTCTAAATGAAAAAAAGCGAAATTCGCTTTATTTCATTTCATCTAATAAATCATCTTGATCATCAATTGATGGTTTTTCTTCTTTAACTTCTTGAACTGGTTCTTCTGTTAAAGTTCCATCATGATGTTCTAACATTTTACCTGTGTTATATAAAGATTCAATATCTTCACCAGATAATGTTTCATGTTCAAGTAATGCTTCTGCAATACAAATAAGTTTTTCTTTATTTTGTTCAATAATATTTGTTGCTTCTTGATAACAAGCATCAATAATTTTACGTACTTGAACATCAATTTCATAAGCAATTTGTCCTGAATGTGTATTACTTCTTTGAGTATAATCTCTACCTAAGAAAACTTGACCATTTTCAGAATCATATTGAATAGGTCCAAGTTCAGACATACCTAATTCAGTAACCATCATTCTCGCAATGCGAGTTGCTTGTTCAATATCATTGTGTGCTCCTGAACTTACATCTCCAAAGAAGACTTCTTCAGCCACACGTCCACCCATATATCCTGAAATAGTCGCTTTTAATTGACTCTTAGTTTGGAAATATGTTTCTTCTTTAGGTGTCATTAAGTTATAACCACCAGCTTGTCCACGAGGAACAATTGTAACTTTTTGTACTTTATTGGCATCTTCTAAAGTTAAACCAATTAAAGCATGTCCTGCTTCATGGTAAGCTACTAAGCGTCTTTCTTTTTCAGTATATTTACGAGATTTCTTAGCAGGTCCACCCATAACACGGTCTACTGCTTCATCAATATCAGCCATTGTGATTAAATCATGATTTTGTCTTACAGCAAGTAAGGCAGCTTCATTTAAAACATTTGAAAGTTCTGCCCCAGAGAACCCTGGTGTACGTTGAGCAATGTTATCAAAGTTAACATCTGGTGTAAAACGTTTATTTCTTGCATGAACTTTTAAGATTTGACTACGTGCACGTTTATCTGGATTTGCTACTTGGATTTGTCTATCGAAACGACCTGGTCTAAGTAAAGCAGGATCTAAGACATCCGCACGGTTTGTAGCTGCTAAAACGATAATTCCTTCGTTTCCAGAGAAACCATCCATTTCAACTAATAATTGGTTAAGTGTTTGTTCACGTTCATCGTGTCCTCCACCCATACCAGTACCTCTTTGACGACCAACTGCATCAATTTCGTCAATGAAGATAATACATGGTGCTGTTTGTTTTGCTTTTTTGAACATGTCTCTTACACGTCCAGCCCCAACACCAACGAACATTTCTACGAATTCAGAACCTGAAATTGAGTAGAATGGAACGTTTGCTTCACCTGCTACCGCTCTAGCAAGTAATGTTTTCCCTGTACCTGGTGGACCTACAAGTAAGACACCACGTGGGATTTTAGCACCCATATCCGCAAATTTCTTTGGTGTTTTTAAGAAGTCAACAAGTTCTTTAACTTCTTCTTTTTCTTCATCCATTCCAGCAACATCACTAAAATGTGTTTTAGAATTTTTTTCTAGTTTAGCTCTTGAATTACCAAATTCAAAGGCTTTGTTATTACCACCAGCAGTATTTGACATCATCTTCAAGAAAAAGAACATTCCACCAAATAAAATCAAATATGGTAATAAACTTACAATGAAGTTCAAGAATTGATTTCTTTCTGCATCATTGACAACATTGATTTTTGTACCATTTTCATCTAACAAGCTAATTAAAGAATCTAATTCTGTTTCTGTTCTTGGAATAACAACAGAGAATTTAGTTTCTTCTTTTTTACCATTGCTTGCTTTTTTAGAATATGTTCCACTTACATCAATGACTAATGATTTAGGAACGATTTCTACATCTTTTACTTTTTCTTTTTGAACTATCTCTATAAACTTATCATATCTAATTTCCGATGATTCTCCTTGATTAAAGAAAGGAATTGCAACAGAAATAACCACAAGTACAATAAGCCATGGTAGGATAGACTTCAACAATCCTTTTTTATTTCCCATAAAATCTCCTAACTATTTTTTATAACAATCTTCTTTTAAAATACCTATATAAGGTAATTGACGATAACGTTCATTAAAATCAAGACCATATCCTACAACAAAGGCATTAGGAATTTTAAATCCTGAATAATCAGCTTTCATATCAAAAACACGACCTTCTTCTTTATCTAATAAAGTCACGATTTTAACACTCTTCGCATGTCTTTTTTCTAACATTTCTTTAACGTTATATAAAGTCTTTCCAGTATCTAAAATATCTTCTACGATTAAAACATTCTTACCACGAATATCTTCTTTAATATCTTGTCTAACAACTAAAGTTTTAGATTCCACACCACTATAACTACTTACTGACATAAAGTCGAATTTAACATCACTTTTTAAGTGTTTAGCAAGTTCTGCCATAAATGGAACTGAACCTTTTAATAAACCAACTAATAAAATTTCTTGACCAGCATAATCTTGATCAATTTGTTTTGCTAATTCATCACATTTAGCCTTAATTTCTTCTTCTGTATATAATATTTCTTTTATATCCTTGTGCATACCTTACACCTCACTTACATGTGTCATATTTTATCACAAAAACATTTGGTTTTGTATATAAATACTTGATATTTTTAGCGATATGTGGAATCAAAATAATCTCTCCATGGCAATTTTCAACGATTGGCCATATTTTGCGTTCATCTCTAGGAATTTTACGATCTATAAATAACCTAGAGACCTTTTTTGTTCCTCCAGATGTTTTGATTGTATCACCATTTTTAAAACATCTAATAACAATTGGAAAGTCTTCTTTTGATAGATATACCCCATCATGAAGATGTCCTTGATCTGTTAAAAAATAATGTAATTGTTGATCTTGATAAAAAGATTCATACTTTACATAATAAGTATCGTCAATTTCTTTTTTTCTAACGGCTATATTATTATACTTTTTTATGAACACAAAATTAACAGGCAATGATATTTCAATATTTGGTTTTGATGAATGAATTTGTTTAATAATTTCTTGTACTAAGTTTTCTGTTATAAGTGGTGGATAAATATCTTTTTTTAACATATAGTAAATAATTTGAGCTAATGATTCTGGTGGCAATTTATCTAGATATAAGAAATGATTTTGATCATATTCTTGATAAATTTGTTGGAGTTTTGCTTGTTGGTTTTTATATTGTTGATTATGTTTTTTTGCCTTTTCTATTAATTCTTGTTCATTATATTTTTTAAGATCAATATGTCTTACATGATTACGCGTATAACGTGTATCATAGTTTGTATAGTCTTCATGATATTCAAGATGATTCTTTGTACAATAATCTATAAGTTGTTGTTTTTTTAATTTTAATAAAGGTCTTACAACAAGCATATTTTTAACATAAGATTGTTCTTTTATACCCAAATAGCCTTTTGTATTATGCCTTTGTAATTGCATCACGATCGTTTCTAAATGATCATTTAAATGATGTCCTAAAATAATCGTATCAATTCCATTTAAATCACCGATTTCTTTATAAAAAGCATATCTTTTTTCTCTTGCTAACATTTCAAAATTACCTTTTTGATATTCTTTTTTATCACCTTGCCTTACATAAAAAGGAAGATGATGATTTTGACAATAACTACGTACGAGATTTTCATCAAAATCACTATCTTCTCTAAAATGATAATTATAATGTACAACAATAACATTATATGCTTTTTTAACTAACATATCTAATAAAGCCATAGAATCTACTCCACCCGATACTCCTACAAGATACTTTTTATTTTTATCTAATAAACTTTCATCTAACATAATCTCACCGCTTGTATTATAGCATAACTCTTATGAATTTCTATTGACCACTTTAATAACAATAATACTCATATCATCTAAATCTTTCTTTTGAAAAGATTTTTGAAAAAGAAATGAAGCAATTTCATAAACTGACATCTTTTCAATCTCTTCTTGATATTTCTTTAATAAATCTAAAAAATGTTCTCCAACTCCATCACTGGTAATTATCAATAAATCATTTTCTTTGATTTTCATATCATAAGAAACCATCTTCATTGTAGAAGCCATTCCTACTGGTAAAGAATGGGAATGTAAAACATCTATTTGATGATTTCTTATTAAATAACTCTCATAAGCTCCATATTTAATCACTTTTAATCTTGAATTCATTAAATTAAAATCAAATAAATCTAATGTCGTATACATATCTCCTTGATTTTTAATCTTTAATAAAGTATTTAAAGTATTCAAAGTATCTTTTAATTGAATGCCATTTTTAAGCAATTGACTTAAAACATCCAATGTTAACTTACTTTCCTTATAAGCAACATAACCTTGTCCCATACCATCAGATAAAGCCACATAATGATGTTCATCTAAACCAAAAGTAAGAATACTATCTCCACATTGTTGTTCTAAAGCATACTGTTTTTTAGCAAGCTGTAAAGTATATTTAAGTTCATGTTTTAATAGAATTGAAGTGTAGCCTATTTGAAGATGTTGTTTTTTGATTGAAACAAGATCTAATGATTCATTTAAATAGTTTTCTAAAATGGGTATAAGTTCTTCTGTTACAGTTTTTTCATCTATATCTTCGATGCCTATTTCTAACATATAATTTTCATAATCTTTTTTTATTTTCTTTAAATAATAAACTTCAAAATGATAAGCCTTTAAATGTTCTAAAATTTTCTTTTCATTATCTTGTTCATCTATCTTTTTAGAGAAATTTTGAAAAACATGTCCCATAACAGAAAACTCTTGAAATAAATCTTTTTTCAAATGATCATGTGCATGATTAAGCTTTAACATCTTAAAATATCCTTTTTGATGATTCTTTAAACTCTTTAAATAATCATCTGGTTTTAAACAATGTTGATAAATATAATTATAATCATCTACATCTAAATCCTTTTGAATTCCTTTAGAAATCAATTTACCCAAACGACTCATTCCTTCTTGACTATAAAAACAATATTTTTTAGAAGAACAATGATGACACACATCCTCATAAACATAACCCACATACTCAGATAAATGTGTTTCTTGATTTTCTTCTTTAAAGACTTCTGTCAATTGATGAAATAATGAAGCAAAAGCATCTGCTTTACTTTTAAGTTGTTCTTGATAACTTATTTCCATAAATTCTGGATTAATTTTTATTTTTTTGTTTTTAAATTGTGGAGAAATCATAAATAAAAAAACAGGAACAAGAATAACAAATGCATAATAGAAATAATTATAATTAATAAAAAATGGTAGTGTAATATGTGATAATAAGAAAATAGACATGAATAAATATTTATTTTTAGGTTGTATCATAAAAAAGAAACTCATTGGTAATATTAAGGATAAGACATCATCTTTTAATGAAGGAGCAATGAGCATTAAAAGAATAGAAAGATATAAAATAATAGGCATGACTTTTTCTATTGATAAATAATAAATAGAAATCAATAAAAAGTATCTTAAAAAAATCATTGTATATGTTGTATTAAAAGGAATAAAGCTAATAAATAAAGTACAGACAACGACAATTAAAGCTTGTAATCTTTTTATATTTAAAACATTTTTATTTTGATGAATAATTAAAGGAATAATTTCTTGATCAAGATAACAATTAAATAACGTTAACATGACTAGAACTGTTGTTTGTAAGACGTTGTAATGATTCGCATAAAAAAATGGAATCAAAATTGCTGTCATAATAAAAGAGATATACTTTGTTTTTAATAGATGTGTAAAATTAAGAAGATAAATTGTCAGTAATAAAGTAATGATGACAACAATTGTAAAAGTATCTTGATTAATAATAGATATTCCCATAATAGCTATTAAAAAGCATATAAGATATAAATATCCACTATAAAACGATACAATAAATAAAGGTAATAAAAAAGGCAAGGCTGTTTCTTGTATTTTAGCATAGCTTAAAATAATGGTACTAAAAAATATAATGATTGGTAAAATATAATGCACGTGTTTTTGTTTATTGACGATAACTAAATCCATTTTATTTCCACCTCGTAATCATTATATAGAGTTTATTTTAAATATTTTGTCACTAAAAAAAGACATCTTTAAATTGATACCTTTTTTACATTTATAATTAACTATTAACAGGTTCTTTAGTAATTAATTTAACTAGTACATTCTTACTTTTTGATTGTCCATACTCATCAAATATTGTAATTTTAATAACTTGTAGTTCATTACTATTACTTAAATTATCCACTTTTAAATGATCTACATATTCACTAAGATCAAAATATGTTAATAAATCCTGTTCATTTTCTATTTCTAAAAACTCTTTTGAAATATTTTTGTTTTTCAAGTTAATCATTAGATGATCATATGTCCATCCTTTGCATTCTTCTTCTAATTTTTTAAAATCACAACAAATTCTTTTTAAAAAATAATAATCTCTATTTTGCTCATCATACCTATTTCTATAAATATTCATTGATTTTAAATTGATTGTTGCCCATTTTTTTCTAATTAAACGATATTCATAATTCAAATATGAATCTTTTTCAAATGAAATATCATTAATTTTTTCTAATTCTTTCATAGGAACTGGAAACATATTATTATGTAGAATATCAGCCACATTCTTTAAATTAGTTGTTACTAATGGACTTCGTTTCTTTTTCCCTTTATCTATTCTTTCAAAAGTACTTTTAGAAGTTAAAGGAACAACATACTGCATACCATTTATAAAAATAACTAAACCTATAAACTTTCGATTCGTTTTAACTGGTATTCTAATATCAAATTTTCTAATATATTTAAGATAATCACTTTTTACATAACAAATACTTACTTTTGTATCTCTAAAATCACTTTCTTTAAACATAGCATTCTCCTTATATAATAAAAATAGCTACTTAAAAAAGTAGCTCATTTTGATTTGTCCACTTAGCAGGACCACGCTCATTTTGATTTGTCCACTTAGCAGGACCACGCTCATTTTAAGAGAATATCTCTTTCCACTATTAAAGTAACACTATTTAAAAACATTGTCAATGTGAATAACTTATAAAATATTCTCCTATAATATTTTATTAAAAATATTAATTTATATACTAAAACAGAGAAAATATAACAATTATATTTTCTCTATTTATTTAACATTTTACGATAAAGTACATCTTGGTAAAACCAAGATTTATGGATTTTATCAAATCCATTTCTTTCTAATAGTTTAATTGATTTTATATTATCTTCATATACATGACATAAACATATTTTAAAAGAATATGTTTCATGCATTGCCTTAAATACACTCTTTAATGCTTCACTTGCATATCCTTTAGACCAGTAAACACTATCTAAGGTATATCCTAAAGTAAAAGTTGTATGCCCATCTATTTCAATAAAGATATCTCCAATAAGCTGATTATTTTCTTTTAAATAAAGACCAAATTGGTAGTTACCAATTTGTCCATGAAATGGATGCTTTTGACAATATTCAATACGACTAATAGCCTTATTTAAGGGATATTCATCCCATGATTGATACATTGCAACTTCTTCTTTATCACGATATTCACTAAAACGTTTAGCATCATCTAATGTAAGTGGCTTGATTATGAGTCTTTCTGTTTCTATATTCATATTATTTTAAATTATAATAGATAAATAACATTCTATCTTTTCCATTAATATCTTTAATAATTTCAAAAGGATAATCTCCAAAGAATTCCTTGATTGCTGTTTCCATCAATTCTCTTTGATCAAATCCCATTTCAAAAGCTAATAAAGCTCGATCATTTAATAAAGGTTTTACTTCTTTAAAAATCTTACGATAGAAATAAAGACCATCATTTCCTCCAAATAATGCTACATGAGGTTCATTGTCTTTAACCATTGCTTCAATATCTTGATCATTAGGAATATAAGGTGGATTAGAAACAAAGATATCTACTTTTTCATGTGTATCTAATAAAGGTTGTAACATATCTCCATTTCTAAATTCAACATTTGCTCCTAATGTTTTCGCATTTTCTTGAGCAACAACTAAAGCTTCTTTAGAAATATCTGTCGCAATAACTTTTAAACGTGGTTCTTCTAAAGCAAGAGTAATCGCAATAGCCCCACTTCCAGTTCCTACATCACATAAATGAATTTCTTTATAATCATTAAAGTAATCATCAATACGATATAAGATGTTTTCTACTAATTCTTCTGTTTCATAACGAGGAATTAATACATCTTCATTCACTTTAAAATCTCTACCAAAGAAACTTTCGCATCCTTTAATATATTGAATAGGTTTCCCTCGATAATATTCTTCCATTCCTGCAAGAAAAGCTTTTTCTAATTCAGGTTCTACTTCTTCATTCATCATTAAATAAAGTTCATGAGGTTCTTTTTTAGCAAGATGATAAAATAAGACTTTTGCGACATTGACATCTTTATGTTCATCATCTAATTTACTTTCGGCTTCTCTAATTAATTCTCTAACTGTTTTCATTATTTTTGTCCTTCTAATTTAAGACGTTGATCTTCATTGATTAATGCTGTAATAATATCATCTAATTTACCTTCAATAATACGATCTAATTGTTGAATTGTAAGTCCAATACGATGATCTGTTACACGGTTTTGAGGATAGTTATATGTTCTAATTTTTTCAGCACGATCTCCTGTACCAACTTTAGACTTTCTTTCACTATCAATAGCTTCTGTTTGTTGAGATTGGAAATAATCATAAACACGTGCTACTAAAGCTTTCATTGCTTTATCACGGTTATCGTGTTGAGAACGTCCATCTTGGCTTGTTGCCACAATTCCTGTTGGTAAGTGAGTAATACGAACAGCTGAATCTGTTTTATTGATATGTTGTCCTCCGGCACCACTTGCACGATAAGTATCAATTCTTAAATCGCTTTTATTGATTTGTACATCGACTTCTTCCATTTCTGGCATAACTAAGACTGTTGCAGTTGAAGTATGCACACGTCCTTGTGTTTCAGTCTTAGGAACACGTTGTACACGGTGTGATCCAGATTCATATTTTAATTTACCATAAACACCATCACCAATAACATTGAATGAAATAAGTGAGAATCCACCAGCTTCAGATTCTTCAGCTTCCATAACTTCTACTTTCCATCCTTGGCTTTCAGCATATTTTACATACATTCTATATAAGTCACCCGCAAAGATATTTCCTTCATCTCCACCAGCAGCTCCACGAATTTCCATGATAACGTTTTTATTATCATTTGGATCTTTAGGAATTAATTCTAATTCTAATTTTTTAATAATATCTGGCATTCTTGCTTCTAATTCTTCTAATTCCATTTTTGCCATTTCTTTAATTTCAGGATCATTTTCCTTCATTAATTCTTTAGCACCATCAATACCATCTTTTACTTCTTTATATTCTTGAAACAAATCATAAGCTGCTTGTAAAGAAGCTTGTTCTTTTGTAACATCTGTCATTTTTTTAATATCAGAACCAATATCTGGATCCATTAACATATGACCTAATTCTTCATATCTATTTTCCATAGATACTAATCTATCTAACATACTTTCATTCATAGCTTTTACCTCCGTTAAATTTTTATACTCATAGCACAATAATAATACATGAAATACACGATTTAAACAAGAAAAAATGGGCGTTAATGCCCATTTGGAACTTGATCTAATAATTCTTTTTCTTTAACTAAATCTGCATATAATAAGTCACCTTGTAAAATAACTAAGAAAATAAGGGCACCCCAAATTGCACGATCTTTAAAATAAGCACATAAAACAGTTGAAAAAATCGCACCAGCTATAAAACATAAAATCATACATAAATGTCTTAAAGAACGATTTAAATATTTCTTTTCATGTCTTTTTCTCAACCAACGAACAAAGAAACTTCCTGTTTGTCTAATATGATTTGTGACAAAAGTTGTTGCCATCCCAACCTTCTCTGCTTGTCTAAAAGTATTAAACTGCATCGCACAGATAAAGTTGATCGTTACTTGAAAGACTTGATCCGGAACACTACTTGGTAACAATCCAAGAATAATAACCGTTATAATTTCAATACCAATTAAAATCGTATCCCATCTTAATTTTCTATATTTCTTTATTTTTAAAGCTAAATATTCAGAAACCATGGTTCCAATAAAATAAGAACTAATAGGAATCAATAAATAAGCCGCTCTCGACCAATCCATATTTCCTAAAGCCATCCCAAACAAAACAATATTAGCCGTTTGAGCATTACAGAAAACGCCACCTTTGACTGAAAAAGTATAAGCACCAAAGAATCCACCTACAGTAATCAATAATAAGAAACAACGCCAACGTTCACACTCTAGAAAGCCTTCTTCTTTTTGTTCAAGCTCTTCTTCAACTTCTTCTAATTCATTCTCTAATTGTTCAACATTCTGTTCTACTTCGTCATAATCTTTCATATTTCTCACCGCGAATATTATATTCCTGTAAGAATTTGTTATCAAGATGGAATTCTATTAAAAAAGACACATTTTCATGTGCCTTAATCATAATTTTCATACTTTGTATCACTCATCAAATATTCATACTTAGATTCATGTTCTTCATCTCTACCAGCAGTATATTCATAACTAAAAATAATGACTTTATTTTTAGTCGCAAATGTTCCATAAACAAGTCCACCTGCTTTTTTATTATTTTTATTTTTAAATTCATATCTATAACCTGGCTTATCTGTATTATCTGATTGATAACTTCTTTTTTTAACAGTTTCTTCTGTATGATATGTTTGATATATTTCATTTTTTAAAAATGCATAAGCCTCCTTGCTTTTAGACATACTTTCAACATCTATTGCTTTTAAAGTGATTTTATTATTTTTATCTAGTTGATAACAATGATAATAGTCATTTGATTCATTACTTTGTTTATATTTTAAAGGAAACATGTAGGGAATTTTATCTATCTCATAGTGATTCATTTCAACTTTTTTAATACCGCACCCTGTTAGTAAAACAACAAATAATAATATTATTATCTTTTTCATTTTTTATCACCTTGATCCTATATAAGTTGTTTTAATATTATTTTTTGTTACAACAATTTGGTAATCTTTATTTGTATACGTATTTCCTTTTTTATTAAAAGATTGAATAGCTTTTTCATAATGAACATATTGTGTTTTATTACTGTCCCATGAGACATTAGATTTTGTATTTACTGCTTTTTCAAAATTTTGATTATCTCTTGTATCATGTTCTGTTTTGATAATGATGTATTTAAAGATTTCATCTTTATACTTATCTTTTTTAATTAAGACATCTAATTGTGGATAGCTACATGTTGTATCTTTTATATCTTTTTCATAGTTTGTGATTTTTGTTTTAACAGTGCTACTTTCAAATAATGAATCATCCATTTGTACCTGAGGAAAAATAAGTCCACAAATAGCAATAGCAACAAATGAAGCAATGGCACTGTTATATTTATTATTTTTAATAATACGTGATAAAATCACACCAATAATACATGTAAGTAAAAGATAAACAATGACTTTTAAATCTAATGTTATAAATGATTTTAATAAGTAAAAAACACCACTTATTAATAACAAAATATAAAATAGAATACTTAAACGATCTTTAAAACTATTTAATTTCTTAAGTATTTTTAAATCTTTATCATTTTTTAAAGCAAATAAAATAGAAAAATTTAAAACAGTTACAAGTATTAATACAAATGATAGAAAGATAAAGACAATTCCTAGAATCAATGAACCAAAACCTTCATAATAAAGAACAGGTTTACCTATTTCTATAATATCTTTTATAAAAATCTTACCTAACGAAAATAAGAAATACGCTAAAATCGGATAAATAAAATAGCGAAGCTTTTTAAATTGTTTCATTTTATTATTTTTATCAAAAATAAATTCTGTATTTAAATCTGGAGCATCAACATTTTCATTTTCTAAAACTCTAAAATCATCAAATGAGTTTCTTACTTCGTGATACCCCATTTCCTTTAAAATATCTTGATATTCACTAGATATAGAGGTGTAATCTATTTGATACTTATAAACATGTTCATCTTTTATAAATCGATAATAATAACCAACGAAATCTAAACGCCATCCTTTTTTAGACATTTCATTAAAATAATCTTGTAATTCTTCATCTAAATACAAACTATTTCTTAAGACATCTTTGTATTTCATATCTTTATCCTCCTATTTGATCTAATAATGAAATTTGTTTAAGCATCCTTTCTTTTTCTTTTTGTAATTTCTTTTTCCCTAAATTTGTAATTTGATAAATTTTTTTATTATTTTCTACTTTTACTAATTTGATATAACATTCTTTTTCAAACTTTGGTAATAAAGTATATAAAGAGCCTGCTCCTACAGTGATTTCTCCATTAGTAACCCGAGTAATTTCATTCATAATTTCATACCCATGCATTGGTTGATGTAAAACAAGTAATACATAATACATTTGTGGGGTTAATACTTCCATTTCTCTTTTTGGCATTTATTTCATCTCCTATATCGTTTAACGATACTTTCTTCACTTTTATTATATATCGTTAAACGATATACAGCAATAAAAAAAAGAACAATGTTTCCATTGTTCCTAGGGGGCTAAATTGTTTGTAATTTTTGTGATAATTTCATACGTTTTTTCGCTTCACGTTTATTTGATGTCATATAACGAACAATTAAAGATAAAGCAAAATTGATAATGAAATAAACTCCAGCCATGTATACAAAGATAAACATAATTTGATCTGCTTGGAAAAAATGAGCCATTAAACGTCTTCCTTGATACATAAAATCCACAACACCAATTGTACTTAAATAAGAAGAATCCTTAAAGATCGTAATAATCGTTTGTAATAATTGTGGAATAACAAGTTTAATTGTTTGGGGTAATATGATATACACGATTGTTTGTACAAAAGTAAAACCTTGAGATTGTGCTGCTTCAAATTGACCTTTTCCTATCGCCTTTAGCCCCCCTCTAACGATTTCAGATAATCCACTTGCACAAAAGAAAATAAAGGTAATAACAATTGCTTGAAATGCTGAAATGTTGAACATTTTAGGTAAGGTAAATCGAGCAAATAATATCCATAATAACAAAGGTGTATTCCTAAATAATTCAACATAACATACACTTACAAGCTGTAAGGGTTTAGGAGCATAGTTTCTAGCTAAAGCTAAAACAATTCCTAAAACCAAACTTCCAATAATAACAATTAAAGAAAACTTAATAGAAAGAATCAAGCCTTCTCCCAAAAATTTTAAATTATCTGGTGTAAGTACTGCTTGTACTAAACTAATGACTTCTCTCATAAGCGCACTCCTTTCACCATTGCAGGATTTTTAAAAACAACATCTTCTTCTACTTTTTCTTTTTGTTTATAGCCTTCTAAACTCTTCTTTTCAAAATGTCTTGATAGACATGTTAATGGATAACAAATAGCAAAATATAATAGTGTTGCTACAAAATATGGTGGTATTGTAATTCCTGTATTAGCTGCCCAACAGTCAGCTATATACATTAAATCGCCACCGGCAATAACTTGTAAAACAGATGTATTTTTAATTAAATTTACAATTTGAGTAGTAAGTGGTGGTAAAATCATACGTACTGATTGTGGTAAAATGATATACATCATTGTTTCTAAATAAGAAAACCCTTGAGATTCTGCTGCTTCATATTGACCACGTGGAATTGATTCAATACCACTTCTTACAACTTCACTAATATAAGCACCATGATATAAAGAAATAATTATAACAGCAATAATTGTTGAATCTAAATTAAATCCTAAATAAGGTAAACCAATATAAACAAAGAAAACTTGAATTAAAACAGGTGTATTTTGAAATAATTCAACATAACATCGAGCAATAAAACGTGTTATTTTATGACGTGATGATGAAAGAAGTCCAAAGAAGACTCCTAACACCAAGGCACACACAGCACCAATCACTGCAACTTTAATTGTCACCAAGAAGAATGCTTGGAAAAATTCCGGCAAGTCTTTTATTAATAAATCCCAACCTTTAAATAACATAATCTATTCCTCCTGTGCGATATTGTATTTCTTTTGTAACTTATCTAATGTTCCATCATCTTTTAATTTATTAACGAATTTATTGATTTTCTTAGCTAATTGCTTATCATCTTTTCTTGTTGCAATACCAAAATCTTGTGGTGAAAAACGATCAGGTAAAATTTCTAAATCATCATTTAAATAACTCATTAAACAAGTAACATCAATTGAATAAGCATCTGTTGCTCCTGAGTTAACAGCTGAAACACATTCAGGTGCACTTGCAAATTCTTTATAATTTAATTTAACTCCTGCTTTTGAAGCGGCTTCTTCTATGGCTTCTTTACTTGTAGAAGATTGTTGAACAGCAACAGTTGCCCCATCCATATCTTTTAAACTACTATATTTTCCTTTTTTAGCTAAGATTCCTACATTATCTGTATAATAAGAATCTGAGAAATTCCATGATTTTTTTCTTTCATCAGTAATTGTAAATGTACCAATAACACAATCAATTTCCTTATTGTCTAAAAGACCTGTTCTTGTTTTAGCATCAACTGCTGTATATTCTACTTTTGCTTTTTTACCAATAAGTTCTTTTGCTAACATATCAGCAAGTTCAATTTCATAACCTTCATACTCACCAGTCTTAGTATTCTTTAAACCAAAACCAATTCGATCATCTTTTACTCCTACTTTTAATACCCCATCTTCTTTGATCTGTTCTAAAGTAGATTTAGAAGAACTACTCGAAGAACTTCCACATCCTACTAAACTTAAACAAAATAAACTTGATAATAATACTTTCCCTAACTTATTCATGACTCTTTCCCCCTATCTCATGATTTTACTTAAAAATGCTTTAGCACGATCTGTTGTAGGATGTTCAAAGAACTCTACAGGTGTACCTTCTTCTATAATACGACCATCATCCATAAACACCACTCGATCAGCTACCTGTTTAGCAAACCCCATTTCATGAGTAACACATACCATTGTAATATTTTCTTTTGCTAAATCTGTCATAACATCTAATACTTCTTTGACCATTTCTGGATCTAAAGCACTTGTTGGTTCATCAAATAAAACAATTTTTGAATTTGTTACTAGTGCTCTTGCAATCGCCACTCTTTGTTGTTGTCCTCCACTTAATTCCTGTGGATAAGCATAAGCCTTATTTTCTAATCCAACTCTTCTTAAATATTGGAGTGCTTTTTCATTTGCTTCTCCTTTATTCATTTTATGGATTTTAATAAGTGCTAATGTAAGATTTTCTAATACTGTTTTGTGTGGATATAGGTTAAATTGTTGAAAAACCATTGAAACATTGTTTCCTACAATTTTATTCTTATTTTTCTTATTAATCATTTCCCCATTAATTAAAACATTTCCACTTGTAGGAACTTCTAAATAGTTCATACAACGGATCGTTGTTGATTTTCCAGATCCACTAGGACCTAAAATAACAAGCTTTTCTCCTTCTTTCACTTCTAAATTGATATCTTTTAGAACATGATTACTCCCAAATACTTTGTTTACATTTTCTAACTTAATCAATTTGGATCCCCCCTCGCTTTCTTGTTGTCTACATATTACAAGAGCCAAAAACAAATGTCAATACTTTTTTATCACTTTAATAATAATTTATTATTTGCGTTATTATCTCTATGATATTTATTTATTATAAATAATAATTTTTTATTGATTTATATTTTATAACTGCTAAAATAACCCCAAGGAGGGGATTTAAATGAATTATAATTTTGCCGATAAAATGAACAATGTAAAATTTTCGGCTATTCGTGCCGTTCGTGCAAGAGCAACGGGAAATGGTACATATAGTGATGCGATTAGTTTTGCAGGAGGATTTCCTGATCCAAAAGCAATTCCAACTCAATCGCTCGTGACCATCGCTAATGATGTTTTCACTCGACATCCAAATGAAATCACAGAATATGGAGATGCTCAAGGGTATCCTGGTCTTATGGAATCAGCAAAAGCTTTTTTAAACAAATATGATCATATTTGTAAAGAAGATGATGCTATTTTAATAACAACAGGTTCTCAACAAGGGCTTGATTTATCGAGTAAGATTTTTATTGATGAAGGGGATACAATTGTTGTTGAAGATCCTAGTTTTTTAGGGGCATTTAATTGTTTTAGATGTAATGGAGCTCAATTAATTGGTGTGCCTTTAGAAGAGGATGGGGTTAATCTAGAAGAACTTGAAAAAGCTTTTCAAACAAAACCAACACCTAAACTCTTTTATGTTATTCCAAACTTTCAAAATCCAACTGGAATAACAACATCTTTAGAAAAAAGAAAAGCAATTTATGATTTAGCTTGTCAATATGGTGTCGTTATTTTAGAAGATAATCCTTATGGTTATTTAAGAACAAGCGGTGAAGATGTTGCTTCTATTAAATCTTTTGATGAAAAAGGAATGGTTATTTATACAAGTAGTTTTTCTAAAATTATTTCTCCTGGTATGCGTACAGGTTTATTAGTCGGTCATAAAGATTTAATAAGCAAGATTAAAATGGCAAAGCAAGTAAATGATAATCATACCAATTCTTTATCACAATATACCATTGATGGTTTTTTAAGAACAACAGATATGGATCAACATATTTCTAAATTAAGAAATATGTATAGTGAAAAATGCCATTATATGTTAAAGATGATGAAAAAATATTTTCATCCAAGTATCTCTATTGTAGAACCACAAGGCGGTATGTTTGTTTGGTTTGATCTACCAGAAAACGTGAATATGTTAGATTTCGTAGAAGCTGCTGTAGAAAAACATATTGCTATTGTTCCAGGTAATGAATTTCATGTTGATTCTTCTAAATCTTGTCAAAGTATTCGTATGAATTTCTCTTTACCTTCTTTAGAAGAAATAGAAAAAGGAATTAAAATATTAGGAGAATTAACTTATCAGTTTTGTAAATAAAGGACATTATGAAGTGAACCTTCTAAGTTGAACAAACAACTTAGAAGGTTCACTTTTATTATGCAGTATACAGTATACAAAAAATAACAAATAGAAAATTCTATTTGTTATTTTTTACCTCTTATTAAATCTAAAACTTCAACTGTATTTTCAGCTGCCATTTGATCCATATTATACTGATCATGATAAGTCATTGGACAAGAGTGTGGTGTAATTAAAACTTGATCTCCAAATTTAGCTAAAGGTGAATCTAAACAAGGTTCCTGATCAAAAACATCAACTGCACAGCCTGCTAAATGTTCTGTATTTAAGGTTTCTACTAAAGCATCAACATCCATCACTTTTCCTCTTGCAATATTGATAAAATAAGCGCCCTTTTTCATTCTCTTAAAAAAGTTTTTATCAGCGTAATGAAAAGTATCTTCTCGAAGAGGAACATTAATGCTGACAAAATCACTTTGTGCTAAAACATCATCTTCACTTAAGATTTCGACTCCTTCTACAACACTCCCTATAGCATCATGATGACTTGTAGCAATGACACGCATTCCAAAAGAAAGAGCTCTTTTAGCAATCTCTTTTCCAATTCCTCCAAAACCAATAAGACCTAATGTATTTCCTTTAAGTCCTAATTTTAATGATCGATTCCATATACCCGATTTAAGTATTTGACTTTGTAAATCTACTCTTCTAGCAAAATACAACATATAAGCTAAAACCTGTTCAGCAACAGGCGCTTCAACTGCCCCTAAAGTTCTTGTAAAAGCAATTCCTAATTCTTTGCATGCTTCTACATCGATTGCATCATATCCTATACCTCTTCTAGAAATAACCTTTAAATTAGGTAATCGCTGTAAAAGATGTTTTGTATATGCTTCTACGCTTACAATAGCTCCATCTGCATCTTTTAAACATTCATATAGTTCATCCTCACTCATTAAAGTACAATTTTCATAGACCTTTACTGTATACCCTAAATCTTCCATATACTTAACACTTTTTGAATTATAATTTCTAGCTGTCACTGCAATTTCCATATCATCATCCCCCTTTTACTAAAATAGAAATCATTGGCAATGTTACTAAAGACAATATCGTCGAAACAACAATAATTTTAGATGCATATATTACATCTTGATCATATTTTTGAGCTAACATTGCTGCCGTACTTCCAGCAGGCATAGCAGCCAAAAGTACAGATACTCCAATTACTAAAGAGTTCATATGACATAAAGATAAACAAATAAAAATAGTAATAGGAATAATTAATAAGCGTATACTTGAATAATATAAACTTGATTTTTCAACAAGTTCAGACCATTTTACATCATTTAAAATAGCACCTATAATCAACATACTTAAAGCTGTTGTACATCCTCCTATTGCATTTATTGTATTTAATATAAATGATGGTAAAATAACTCCCACACTATTTACAATCATTAAAATAATGCCAATATAAACCGCAATAATACATGGATGCAAAGCAACTTTTTTTATCATACTTTTAGAATCTGTTTGTGTAAATAATGAAAGTCCAGCACTCCACATAAAGATTCTTTGTGGAATTAGAGCAATTGATGCATATAATAAACCTGTTTGCCCATAAATGCTTTCTACAATCGGTAATCCCATAAATCCTGCATTAGAAACAATTGTTGCATATTTTAAAATAATCGCTTTTGAATCATCAAAACGATTATAAAAAATACGATTAAATACACTATAAGAAAGTTGAATAACAAAAGAAACAATAAAAATAATTACTGTATCTCTTATAATTTCTGGTGTTAATTTCATAATAAATGATTTAATAATGGCACATGGTAATACCAAATCAATAACAATATCTGTTAATTTTTTTCTAACTTCCTTAGTAATAATTCCTTTTCTAGCAAGTATGTATCCAATCATAATGATGATAAATATCTCTAGTTGTAAAGATATTATTTTCAAATTACCACTTCCCCTCTAGTAGTTATTAGAATAGTACACTATTTGGATATATAAATCAATTATTTTTTATTATTTTAATAAATATTTATTACTTATCATAAAAAAAGAACACATGTTATCCCAACATGTGCCTTTTCTTTGTTTATATTAAGGGGAGGTTTTCTTTTTACACCCTTATAATAATGAATTTATGTTAATTTATTGTGAACTTTTTAATTTTCTTTTTATTTTTATTGGTTTATTCACAACCTCATGACAATGTCTACATCTAGGTTCATAATGATCAACAGCTCCTACTAAAACAATAGGATCATCAAACGATGCTGGTTTACCATCAACAAGTCTTTGTGTACGTGTAGCTGGTGAGCCGCATTTAGCACAAACCGCTGTAAGCTTTGTCACAAATTCTCCTTTTGTAAGAAGTTCTGGCATTACTCCAAACGCTTCACCTCTAAAGTCTTTATCTAAACCTGCAACCATCACGCGAACACCTTTATCAGCAAGATATTCACAAACATCGACAATTTTTGAATTAAAAAATTGAACTTCATCAATAGCAACAACTTGTACATCATCTGTCACTTTATCCAAAATTTCTTCTGGATCATCAATTGCAAAACAAGGAACTTTTCTTCCTGAATGTGAAGCAATTTCTATTTCTGAATAACGATCATCTATTTTTGGTTTAAATACTAATATTTTTTGTTTAGCATAAGATAAAACATTAATTCGACGAATCAATTCTTCTGTTTTTCCTGCAAACATACATCCACATATAACTTCTATATATCCTTCTCGATATTGGTGATACATTCTTTCTTCTCCTAACCTCTTACATCTCTTACACCTGCGCCACTTCCATCAGGACCGATAGGTGCTAAGTCTGTAAATCTACTAAAATTCTTTTCAAAAGCAAGGTGAACTTCACCTGTTGCTCCATTTCTGTGTTTAGCGATAATAATTTCTGTTAAACCATTATCTTCCTCTTCTTTACCTTCACTTGCTTTATAATATCCTTCACGATAAATAAAAGTAACAATGTCGGCATCTTGTTCGATGGCTCCAGATTCACGTAAGTCTGACATCATTGGACGCTTATTAGGTCTTTGTTCAACTGAACGTGATAACTGAGATAAAGCAATAACTGGTACATCTAATTCTCTGGCTAACATCTTTAATTGTCTAGAAATATCTGAAACTTCTTGTTGTCTTGATTCTCGATTATTTGAACTTCCAGTAATTAACTGAAGATAATCGATAACAATTAGTTTTAAACCATGTTCTTGTTTTAATTTTCGACATTTCGCAACAATTTCATTGATTTTAATACCAGGAGTATCATCTATATATAAATTACATTTACTAACTCTTTCAGCGGCTGCATAATATTTATTCGCATTTGTTTTTAAGATTTCACCTGTTCTCATGGTAGAACCTTCAATTCCACCCATTGAACAAATAATTCTTTGTACTAATTGACTTGCAGGCATTTCTAATGAAAAAATAGCCACTGGATCTTCTGATTTAAAAGCAACATTATGTGCAATATTTAAAGCAAATGCTGTTTTTCCCATAGCGGGACGTGCCGCTAAAATAATCAAGTCTCCTTTTTGAAGACCTGATGTTATTTTATCCAAATCCCTAAAATTTGTACGAATACCTGAAATATTTCCATCAATACTTTGTAATTTATTTAAACGATCTGTTACTTCTCTAATAACTTTTTTTACATCAACGAATTCTCCTGCATTACGATCTCTTGTAATTGCAAGCATCGTTTTTTCGCTATCATCAATAAAACCATCAATATCTTCAATATCTCCAAAAGCATTTTCTGCTATTTTTGTTGTTTCATTGATAATCTTTCTTAAAATTGACTTATTATGAATAATTTTTAAATAATATTCACTATGCGCCAATGTTGGAACCGAATCACTTAATTGTCTTAAGTATTCTACCCCACCTACTTTATCTAATTGACTATGGTCTAATAAATAAGAAGTAATAGTTGTTACATCTACTGGTATATTTTGTCTTGAGAGTTCACTCATTGCATTAAATAATACTTTATGTGATTCTTCATAAAAATCTCTATCTTCACACTTATTCAAAATATCTTGGCAAGCCTCTTTTGAAATAAGCATTGAACCTAATAAAGAACGCTCTGCTTCTAAATCATGTGGGAAAACTCTAGGCATAAATCTCCCTCCTATTTTTCTGATAAGTGAACTCTAATAGTAGCGATAACTCCTTTATATAGCTCAACTTTTAAATTTGAATATCCTAATGCTCCAATTGGATGAGCATTAATGAATTTTCTTTTATCTACTCTAATATCATATTTTTCTCTTAATTGTTCAACGATATGTTTTGTTGAAACACTTCCAAATGTTTTACCATCTTTACCAGATTTTAAAACAAATTCTAAAGTAATACCTTCAATTTTTTCTTTTAATGCTTCTGCATTTTTCTTATTTTCAATATCTTGTAATCTTGCTTCTTCTTTTTGTTGTTCTAAAATCTTTTTAGCACCTGCTGTTTCTTTAACAGCTAATTTATTCTTAATTAAAAAGTTTTGTCCGTATCCATCAGATACATTAACAACATCACCTTTTTTACCTACTTTTCTAACATCTTCTAATAAAACTACTTTCATCTTTTTTACCCTCTTTCATCCAAATATTGATCAATAGCTTCTTCTAATCTATCAATCGCTTTCTTAACAGTTTCTTCTTCAACTTGACATGCTGCCATTGAAAAATGACCACCACCACCAAGTTTTTCCATAATCAACTGTACATTAACCTCTGTTTTAGAACGTGCAGAAATAGCAATTTTATCCTTATCTACGCGTCCAACAACAAATACCGCTTTTATTTCAGCAATATTTAATAACTCATTACCAACTTTCGCTAGTAGAGGTCTTGTATAAATCTCTTCTTCATTTCCATACGCTATTAGTATATCATTTCCAAAGCGATATGCATTCGCTGAAATAGACATTTTTTCTTGTGTTGTTTTATAATCATCTTGTAAAAATTCATAAGCTTTCGCAACATTTGCTTGTTTTTCTTTAAGTTTAGAAGCTATTTGGAAAGTTCGTGAACCTACATGATTTCTAAAATAATTTGTATCTACCAACATTCCGGCATACATAATCGTTGCTTCTGTTGGTAAAACTTCTATTTCTACTCTTTGATACTCAAATAATTCTACTACTAATTCTACAGTCGAAGAAGCCGCTGGTTCCAAATAAGTTAAAATTGGTGAATCAACAAAGTCTTCCCCTCGACGATGATGATCAATTACAACAATTTTTTCTGCTTTATCTAAAACCTCTTCACTAATAGCAAGTGTTGGCTTATGGTTATCTACACAAATAAGTAAGGTTTCTTCATCAATAAGATCTATTGCTTTCGTTGGCGAAATAATTTTCCCTTTATATAAATCTTCAGTCATTAAGCGACGTACAATATTTCCTGTTTTTTCTTCTAAAGAATTTTCATCTACAATGACATAAGCATCTTTTTCAAATGCTTTAACAAATTTAGCAACAGCTAAACTCGCTCCAAAAGAATCTAAATCAGATTGTTTATGTCCCATAATAAAGACATTCGTACTTTGTTTTACTAAACTTGCTAGTGTTTGTGAAATAACACGTGCTCTTACACGATTCGCTTTTTCACTATTTTCACTATTTCCACCAAAATAACGAATTTCTTCATCTAATGTTTTAACCGCTACTTGATCTCCACCACGTGAATAAGATAAAGAAATAGCACTAAATGCAAGTTCATCTAATTCACGTAAAACTTTAGAGCCTCTACCAATTCCCATTGATAAAGACATTACCGCACCAATTGATTCCATCTTTTGTTTAAATTCATCTAAAATAGAAAAACGAACTTCTACTTGTTTACGATAAATTCTTTCATTAAAAACAGCTAAATAACCATCTTCTTTATATCTTTTTAAGATAATTCCATTATCTTTTGCCCAATCAAAAATCATTTGTCTAGAAATTGTTTCTATCATAACTGATTTTTGTTCATCAGCATATTCAATAGAATCATCATAATTATCAATTGTTAAATAAGCAACACATAATTGTTGATCATTATATTCTTTTTCAATCGTTGTTAAATCCGTTACATCCTTTAAAAACAATAAACGATTATTTCTAGAATTATATACTTCATATCTTCTAGAATTAATATCTATCGTTCTAACATCTTCATCTTCAAAAAGTGTTGCTAGCAAAGGTTGCCATTCAAGTAATTTTTTACCAACAATCTTTATACCAAGCTCATGTAATAAATCACTGACCCATACAACATTTCTATTTTCATCATATTTGATAAGACCTATTCCACCAAAAATCAAAGCATTCTTTGTTTCATCGTTAAGTGCTTCTTTAACACTATAAGTCATCTCACTGAACATATTATGGAGATAGTATAAAACAACAATACATACTACATTCTTAATTAAAATATAGATCATTAAAGCTAATGTAATACGATTTTGTACAAACATATAAGTTAATAAAGCTAACACATATTCTATTCCTAATAAAGCAACTATTGTATTTCTAAGTTGCATCAGCTTCTTAATCATGAAATACCCTCCTCTTTATTACCTTATATTATACATGAATTCATTTATTTCATCATCTTATTTTTATTCATTCTTAAGATAAATAAATTGGTATAAACCTTAATAATATAAACCTCAGAAAATGATAAAACAATCCACAAAATAACAAACATTCCATTCTTTAAAAAATCACTTTCTAAAAAAGGAAGAATACTTACAATACTATAATAAATATCTTTAGCATCTGTAAAAGTATTTAAACCTAATAAAGAATTTAATAAAAATAAAACAACAAAATTCTTTAACATACTATATATTCTTAAAATCCATTTACCATCAATATCCCTTTTCAAACAATAAATATATAAAATACCTAATGGTAAAGTAAAGAAAGAATACAAAGTAAAAAATAATTCACCTGTTAAAAATAAAATAAACGTACTTGTAAACAGAACAAGAACAGCCATCTTTTCATTAAACTTAAACGTATAATAAGCTAATGCAACTGTCATCAGATAAATAAAAATAATATCAAACATCGTTCCTGTATAAACATTCACCACCGATAACACCCCAAAAAGTGCCGCCATAAATGCTCCTGTTACAATTTGTTTTGTTTTTTCTCTATTCATTTCATCACCGTGATTATCATACAACTTTATCGCTTATCTGTCACTTATATAAGAAAAAAAGAGATTCCTTAGAATCTCTAGTCTTCAAATAAGCATGAACCATTTGTTTCAATAACATGTTTATACCAATCAAATGATTTTTTCTTATATCTTTTATAAGTACCATTACCTAAATCATCTGCATCTACATAAATAAATCCATAACGTTTAGACATTTGTTTTGTACTTTCAGATACTAAATCGATACATCCCCAAGATGTATAACCCATTAAATTAACACCATCTTCATAAATAGCATTATACATTTCTCTAAAATGAGCATCAAAGTAATCAATACGATATTGATCATCAACTTTACCATCAATAAGTTCATCTTTAGCACCTAAACCATTTTCTACAATAAATAATGGTTTTCTATAACGATCATATAAATCTACTAATGAAACTCTTAAACCAATTGGATCAATTTGCCATCCCCAATCAGAAGATGGAATATAAGGGTTTTTAATAGCAATATTTGTATTAGCAGCTGTTTTCTTTAATCCTGCATCATCTTTAGCTACACAGCTTGATGAATAATAACTAAATGAAACAAAGTCGACTGGATATTTTTTCATGATTTCTAAATCATGTTCTTCCATTTTAATGTTTAGACCTTCATTTTTAAATTTAGTTAATAAATAAGCAGGATATTCACCAAATACTTGAGTATCACTATAACAATAAGTACTTCTCATATCTTGTTGTGCTTGTAAAACATCTTCTGGTTTACAAGTATATGGATAATAAGTTAATTTTGTAAGCATACATCCTACTTTACAATCTGGATTTTTTTCATGAGCAATCTTTGTTGCAAGAGCACTTGCGACAAATTGATGATGCATTGCTTGGAAAATAACTTCTGTAAAGTTTTTACCTTCAAAACGATCTCTTACAAGTCCACCTGTTGTATATGGATGTCTAATCATTGAATCAACTTCATTAAAAGTTAGCCAGTATTTAACTTTATCTTTATAACGATCAGTAATAACATCTACATATTTAACAAACATATCAATAACTTCACGGTCATACCATCCATTATAATTTAATACTAAATTGATTGGTGGTTCATAGTGTGACATTGTAACTAATGGTTCAATACCATATTTATGACATTCATCAAAAACATCATCATAGAATTTTAAACCTTCTTCATTTGGTTCTTTATCATCTCCATTTGGAAAGATACGTGACCAAGCAATTGAAAGTCTAAATACTTTAAATCCCATTTCTGCAAATAATTTAATATCTTCTTTATAATGATGATAACCATCTGAACCATGTCTTTTTGGATAAAGACTTGTATCATCACTTTTCATTGCTTCTAAAATTTCTTTTGTAGAAATTTCATTTTGTTTAGCATAATCTTGAACATCTACATCTAAATGATGACGGGCACAGTCTGAAACAGAAACACCTTTTCCTCCTTCATTCCATCCACCTTCATATTGGTTAGCAGCTACTGCTCCACCCCATAAAAATCCTTCTGGAAATTTTTTTACCATTTTAATATCCTCCGCTTTTCTCTAAAACCATCTTAGCACCTTATATAAAAAAAGCATGATTATTTCAATTAATGAAAATAATCACGCTACGATTAATCATGTATTTTTTTAGCTAAACACATTTCTACAAATTCAGTGTCAAAATGTTTAGCTCTTGATCCCGAATATCCCATATCTAATGATGAGATTTGTTTCATTTCTTCTTCATTTAATTCAAAATCAAAGATATCTATATTTTCTTTTATTCTTTCTACATGTGTTGATTTTGGAATAACTACTACTCCTCTTTGGACATTCCATCTAAGTAGTACTTGTCCTACTGATTTATTATATTTAGCTGCAATTCCTTTTAACATTTCATCTTCAAATGGGTTGTATCTTCCTCCACCTAGTGGTGCCCATGCTTCTGGAATAACATCTAATTTTTTCATTGTTTCAATCGCTTTTTCTTGTGTATAGTATGGATGTAATTCTACTTGATTGACCATTGGTTTAATTTCTACCGTATGAACAAAGTTAACAAGAACATGTGCATAAAAGTTAGAAACACCTATTGCTTTTAATTTACCTTCTTTATAAGCATCTTCCATGGCTCTCCAAGCACTAAAATAATCTCCCATCGCTTGATGTAATAAGTATAAATCTAAATATCCTAAACCACTTTTTTCAATTGATGCATCAATCGCTTTTTTTGCTGTTTCATAGTTTTGCATATCTTGAACCCACATTTTAGAAGTAATAAATAAATCTTCTCTTGTACAAAGACCTTCAGCAATTGCTCTTTTAACACCCGCACCTACAGCATCTTCATTTGTATAAGATGCAGCTGTATCAATTAAACGATAACCTGCTTTAATTGCTTGATATACTGATTCTTCACATTCTTTTTTATCTGGTACTCTAAAGACACCAAATCCAATTGTAGGAATTTTTAATCCGTTATTTAATGTTTGATATTCCATAATGTCTCCTCTTTTCTTACTTATATTTTCATATAAATAAGAAAAGATGTACAATATCAATTATGCAATCTGCTATAACTTTATTGCATAGAAAAAACTTGGTTAAACACCAAGTTTAGCTTTCTTCAATAACTCCCATTAATTCTAATAATCTATTTAAATCATCTGTATCAGAATATTTAATAGTAATAGATTTATCATCTACTTTAATTCTTGTACGATATTTTTTTCTAAGTAATCCTTCAACATATTGATATTCTTTAGGTTTTTCAACCTTAGGTTTATTCTTTCTAGCTTCTTGAAGTTCAAAACCTTTTACAATATTTTCAACATCTCTTACAGATAACTTTTCATCAATTACTCTTTTAGCAATCTTTAGAGCTCTTTCTTTATCTAAAGTAATTAAAGCTCTTGCATGCCCCATTGATAAAGAACCATCTAATACATATTCTTGAATCTTTTCAGGTAAATTCAATAATCTAAGTGTATTTGTAATATGAGTTCTTGATTTACCAATACGCTTAGCTAACTCATTTTGTGTAAGTTTAAGCTTTTCCATCATTGTTTGATAAGCTTGCGCTTCTTCAATGGCATTTAAATCTTCTCTTTGAATATTTTCCAATAAAGCAATTTCCATCATTTGTTGATCAGTAAAATCAACAATGATTGCTGGAACTTCTTCTAAATGTGCCATTCTTGCTGCACGACATCTTCTTTCACCGGCAACTATTTCATATCCTTGAATAGATTTTTTTAAAATAACTGGTTGGAAAATACCATGTTCTTGAATAGATAAAGCAAGTTCATTTAAAGCTTGTTCATCAAATACTTTTCTTGGTTGATAAGGATTAGGTCTAATTTCATCCAATTTAATTGTTTCTTGACTACTTTCAGGTGTATTGTGTTCAATATCATCAATAAGAGATGTAATATCTCCACCAAAAATAGCATCTAACCCTTTATTTAACTTTTTCTTTTTCTCAGCCATTTCTACTTAACACTTCCTTTGCAAGGTCTTTATAAGCTTGAGCCCCAACAGAAGATCCATCATAATCAAAAATACAGATTCCTGCACTTGGTGCTTCAGATAATTTAATATTTCTTGGAATAACAGTTTTATAAACTTTTTCTTTAAAATACTTTCTTACTTCTTGAGAAACTTCCAATCCTAAATTTGTACGTTGATCTAACATTGTTAATAATAAACCTTCAATAGAAAGTTTTTTATTAAAGTGATTTTGCGTTAATTTAATTGTATTTAATAATTGAGTTAAACCTTCAAGTGCATAATATTCACATTGTACTGGAATAAGTACTGTATCACATGAAGTCAATGCATTTGTATTTAATAATCCAAGAGCTGGTGGACAATCAATAAAAACAAAATCATAATAATCTTTAACTTTATCTAATGATTGTTTTAAACGCACTTCTCTTCCTTGTTTTACATGTGCTAATTCTAAATCTATACCTGCTAAATCTATTTCCCCAGGCGCAACATCTAAGTTTTCAATATAAGAATGTTGAATCACTTTTTCTAAACCAACTTCTCCTGTTAAAACATGATATGTTGATAATTCAATATAATCTCTATTGATACCAATACCTTGTGTTGCATTTGCTTGAGGATCCATATCTATAAGCAAAACTTTATAATTCATCTTAGCTAGTGCCGCTGACAAATTAACACTTGTCGTTGTTTTACCAACGCCACCCTTTTGATTTGTAATTGCTATAACCTTCGACATTTTTACACCCCTTTATGTCCTATCGTTTGTCCTAGTAATACTCTTGTTTCAATGTTCTCACTAGAATTATTTATAATATCATCATCTATTTTGACAGTATCCTTTTTCAAAATCAATACAACTGTAGATCCTCCGAATTCAAAATAACCTTTTTCTTCTCCTTTAGTCGCGATAGTATGTTTATAATTGACAATTTTACCAACCATCATCGCTCCCACTTCCATTTGAATCATTCTACCAAAGTTATTTGAATCAATCACAGTGTACTCTCTACTATTCATTTTGTATATAGGGTAATAATCATTTGCGATAGGATTAACAGTATGAAAAATACCTTTGATTTTCTTATGTGAAACAATTTGACCATCATCTACATAACTATAATGATGATAATCATCAACAGCTAAACGAAATACTAAGCATATTCCATCATCATATTCTTTAGCTAATGTTTCATCTTGTAATAAATCTTTTAATTGGTATTTTGTATCTTTGATTTCTAAAATCGTATCATCATTTATTGGATAATAAGTAAGCTTACTATCAGCAGGTGCTATTAATACATCTTTAGAGTTATCAAATGGTCTTTGACCTTCTTTTATTCTTCTTGTAAAGAAATCGTTATAACTTTTATATTTCTTTTCTTCGTATTGACTCATATCAATATCATTATTTTTAATAAATGAAGAAATACTTGTCTTTGAAAGTGGTGAAGACATATATAAACCACCTAAATGTGTAACAAATGGTGATACTAAGATTTTTAAAGCACATCTACCAGCAGATGTGCTATATAATTTTTTTAATAATTTATTTTGACCTTCTAATTCTTTAACGATATGTCCTTGACGATCTTTAATCATGAAAAACAAAGAATTTGCACAAGTTCAATAACAACTAAAACTCCTAGTGCAATAAGTCCTTTCCCTTTTAATTTTGGTACTTTAAAATCAACTATAAATAAAATACCCGTAATTAACATTAAAGTTCCATATAAATAATCTAAACCAAAAATAACATATCTTAAAGCAAATGCAAAAGGTAAAATAAAGGCTGAAGTTGTAACTGGTAAACCTTGATAATACTTTCTTTTTTCTGTTGTTTGTTGCTGTCTTGTTTCTTCAGTAACATTAAAATAAGCTAAACGAATAACTGCTGCTAATACATAAAGTATTTCAATAGCAAGCCATCCAACTGAAGATAATCCTAAATTATATCCTAGTATTGCTGGAAAGACACCAAAAGAAATAAGATCGCATAAAGAATCTATTTGTATCCCAAATTTCTTTTCTTCTTCTGTACGATTTTTCTTACTTCTAGCGACCATTCCATCGAAAGTATCACAAATACCACACATCATTAAACAAATAAATGACCATTGATAAAGTCCAATGACTGATAAATGGATTCCTACCATCGCAAAAACTAACGATAAATATGTAAGAATGACAGTATAACTATAAAATCCTATCATATTTTACTCCCTCTATAATTAACGAAAACATTATAGCATAATTTTATCTAATTATGTAGTTTATTTCGAGTACATCATGTTATTCATGTTTTTGAAAATTTCTGTTTTCATTCAAGTCTTTATATAAAATAATTTTCTTTTTTTCTAAGCTTTGTTTAACATCTATAATTCTTTGATTAGACGATCCTCTAAACTTTAAACTTAAATCCTTAAGTTCTTCTACAAATCTTCCATCTACAAGAACATCAATATAGGATAACAATTCATCTGTTACTTCACATCTTGCTCGACTTTCATTTAAAAGTTCTTGATCAAAAAGATAACCTGTATAACACCAAATGTCTTTTTGTGGATAAAGTTTTTTGACTCTTTTAATAAAAGGCAATAAAGCTCTTTGATTACTTGGCTCCATTGGCTCTCCACCAAGTAAAGACAATCCTGTTATATGTTCTGGTTTTAAATAATCTATAATTAAATCTTCTACCTCTTGACTAAACTCTTTACCATATTTGAAGTCCCATGTCATTTGATTAAAACAATTCTTACACTGATGGGTACACCCTGATACAAACAAAGAAACTCTTACCCCTAAACCATTAGCAATATCAAAGTTTTTAATTTCTGCATAATTCATTTTAATTCCTCTTTTCATATTTTTCTATTATACATCAATTATTTTGAGAATCTATTCCTATAATAAAAAGGATGTATCATCCTTTAACATAATTCTCTATATTTTATAAGATTTCCAATATTTCCTTGATATAAACATTCCAATTCTTCAAACATCAAATAATCAGATGGTTTCATTAAACAAGGAAGTTTAGGTAATTCTAACGCTTGACTATAAGCTAAAATTTCACTTACAAATTCTGAACAAAAATAATAATGATTTCTTCTATAAGGAACTTCTAATTTACAAAGTATTAAACCCATTAAATTATATTTATAATCTTGAGAATGATTTAAAATGGATTCTAAAATATATTTTGCTTTAACATAGATATCTTCACTTACTGTAAGTTTATAAAGAGCACATGGAATATGATGGTTTTTATGATAAAAACCTGTAACTAATGATTCATTTCTAATTCCTGCAGGTATTGGAGAATAGGTATACTTTCTAGCACAGCTATACATTGGTTGTAAATTTTCTTCAAAAGAGATAGAGATATGTGTATAACTATCCTGTGTCATTAAATAAATAGCTTTAGAAATAAAAGTATCTGATTTTGTCAGTAATAAATAAATATCTTTCATCTTATTCTCCTTTCCTCGCTTCTTTCAGTATTACATATTTTTTACTAATAATCGACATATTTTTACAATATTTATCAATAAACTAACTTTCTTGCATAATAAAAAGCGAGAATATCTCGCTTTTATAAACCAACTCTTTTTTCAAAGTCAGAACCAGGTTCAAATCTTCTACTTTCGATATTCATTTGTGATAATGCCTCATTCATTGATTCAACTTCTTCTTTAGTAAACTTAATTTCTGTTGCTTTAATATTTTCTTTTAATCTTTCCAACTTTGTTGTTCCTGGAATAGGTACAATAAAATCTTTTTGTGCTAATACCCAAGCTAAAGAGATTTGTGCAACTGTTGCCTTTTTTTCTTTTGCAATCTTGTTTACAAGATCAACCACGACTTGATTCTTTTTAAGGGCTTTTTCACTAAATCTTGGGGCATTTAATTTTGTATGAAAACCATTTTTATCATAAGCATCACTTAAAAATCCTTTACACAATGGAGCAAAAGGAACAAAACCAATACCTAGTTCTTCAAGTAAAGGAATAAGCTTATCTTCTGGTTCTCTCCACATCATTGAATATTCACTCTCTACGGCTGTTAAAGGACATATTGCATGGGCTTTTTTTATTGTTTCAATTCCAGCTTCTGATAGTCCCCAATGTTTGATTTTTCCTTGTTTAATAAAATCTTTCATTAAATAAGCAATATCTTCAATCGGTACATTAGGATCAACACGATGTAAATAATATAAATCAATATAATCTGTCTTTAATCTTTTTAAAGAACCCTCTAAAGATTTCTTGATTCCTTTAAGATTTCCATCAACAACTTGTTTCCCATTTTCCATTCTTAAACCACATTTAGTCGCAATAATGACTTGATCTCTTACAAGAGCTAATGCTTCTCCAACAAGTTCTTCATCTAAATAAGGTCCATAGATTTCTGCTGTATCAAAAAAATTAACACCTAATTGAACAGCTTCTCTTAATAAATGAATCATTTCTTTTCTATCTTTACCAACCATGATCATACAACCAAGGCCTAAACTTGATACTTCTAATCCTTGTCCTAATTTTCTTTTTAACATATGATCTCCTTTTAATAAAACTTTACTTGATTCAACAAATAGACATCTATATTAGATTTTATTTGATATTTTCTTATAAGTTCAATCAATAAATTCGTTTGATAACCATAAACTTCTAATAAGAAGAAAACTTCTTTTTCATTTATAAATTCTTTTACTTGATAACGATTTACTTCTAATAGATGTAGAAGTTTTTCTCTATCGTCTTGATTTACTGAAATCATTACTCTTTGCATGGTTGTTTTCCTTTTACCTTATTTACAATAAAAACGATCACTGCTAAACAAATAAAACCAATACCATCAACGTAGAAGATACCTCTTAAATCACTTGTCCAAGAGAATTTTTGAATAAGCATACTTCCATAAGGAGCAAAAGCACTTCCTAAATTATAGGCTACAAGAAGTAAAGATGTTGCTAATGTTGGATTTTTAAGATGTGAACTATTAACGATATTTGTAAGACATGGCATCATGACTCTAAAACCAAAACCTACTAGAAATCCACCTAAAACTGTCATCCATGATGTATTAGAAATTCCAATAATAAACATTGCAAGTGCTGTAATTGTAAATCCTACAGACATAATATAATTCTTAAAAATCTTATACATTTTACCAAATAGAAAACCTGAAATCATGGCGCCTAAACTAAGTAACATAATAACTGTACTGGCATCACTGGCACTTCCATAACCTTGTTCAACAATTAAACTTGATACTTTTATTCCCATTGTCATATTAAGCGTTGCTCCTATGACAATTAAAATCATAAAGACAAAGACAATTGAAAAGTTTCCTTCTTTTCCATCGTTAACAACAACTTGCTTTGTATTTTTATGTAAAATATCTTCTGTTTTAACTTTGGGAATAACTTTCCAAAAGATAAAGAATACTGGAATAGCGATGGCATAAGAGATAAAAGGTGCTTGCCAATTTACATGCATAAGTTGACCTGCAATATAAGTAATCAACATACCACCTAGTCCACCTAAAGCTTCATGATAACCAATAAGTGTTGTTCTTTCATTTCCATCAAAGAAATAACTAATTAAACCAATCAATAATGAATTAAATAAACCAATTCCAAAGCCTAAAGCTGCTCTAGAAAATAATACTAAATAGAAGTTTCCAATAAATACAGGAATGATCCCTGATATAGCAACAATTCCTAGTCCTAACATAATAGTTTGTTTATATCCAATCTTTTTAGCGATAAAACCACTCGTTAAAACTGAAATCATTAAAAATAATGAAGGAATTGTCGTAATCATTTCTACCATTGAAAGAGGTATTTGGGGAAATGCTTCTTTCATAGCAGGAATATTAGCATTGATAGCAGGTGCCACTGCTACCAACATTGATACTGATAATAAAGCTATTTTTAATATTTTTTTATTCATTTGAATCTCTCCTTTACAAAAAGAGTATATAAAAAATAGAGATTCCTTTGAATTCTCTATTTCTTCATAACTATTAATCTTTAGGTTGTAACTCTTTGATTTTGTCTAGAAAATATTGGACATCATTTGTAGGTTGCTTTGAATACATAATGCCAAAAGGAATTGTGTAATGCCATTGAACAGGAATGATTTTTAGCATTGGATGAATATTTTTCCATTCAGGTATAACAATCATCAATTTATTTTCATTTACACCTTGATTAAAAGCTTTAACATTAAAGAAAGGTATTTCTTCTAAAATAATTGAAGGATTTTTAGATAACAAATCAATTCGTAAACGATCAATATCTTCTAGATAGCCTCTTTTTAAAATTAATAATGTTTCTTCTTTTATATCTTCTATTGTTATTATTTCTTTAGAAGCTAAAGGATGTGTTCTAGGGATTGCTAGAGCGAGGGGACTTTCATAAAGTTTAAGTGCCAAACAATCTCTTTCTTTTAATAAATTATGACTATAAATACCTGCTACAATATCCATTTTTTGTCCAAAGTTTTTCATAATTTCTTTAGCGTTTTCTGGTGTATTTTCAAAAGATACTAATTCTAATTTTAAAGATTGATCGTTCATTTGATTCCATAAATCCATAATATAATCGACAGGTGTGGTAAAAGAAACACCTAAACGAATAATATGTTCATCTTTAATTTGACTTGCTCTTGTAATAGCTTCTTTTGAATATTGAATGATATACTTGGCATCTTTATAAAAAGACTTTCCTGAAGCTGTTAATTTTAATCCTGTATGAGTTCTTTCAAATAAAGGAAACCCGATATTTCTTTCTAACAAATTAATTTGTTTCATAACTGCATTTGCTGAAATATAAAGTTTTTCTGCTGCTTTATTAAAACTTCCTACATCTGCTACAACAATAAATGTATCTAATTGATGATTATACATGTTCTCACCTCTTAGATACATTCTATCATTTTATTTATTTTTATTTAACATTTTCTTTGATGGTCGATAATACATTAGTGCACAGAAAATAGCTATCGCTGTAAGGGATAAACTTAAAGGATATGCACACATAATAGTCGTAAATGATTGATAGCTTTTAAAAACTGTTTCTACCCATAAAACTCTTGTTCCACAAATACAAATACAAGTCAGAATAGCTGGTACTAAAGATATACCAAATCCTCTTAAATAACCTGACATCACTTCATAAAGCATACTAAAGATATAAGCAGTAAAGACCATGATTAAACGAATATAACCTATTTTAATAACTTGTGGATTGTTATTAAATAATGATAATAAGAATTTACCAGAAACAATAATAATTCCTATTGCAATGGCTGAAGCAATTGCATCTTCAATTAAGCACAAATAAAATGTCTTTTTACAACGATCTATTTTCCCTGCTCCATAATTTTGTCCTACAAAAGTAGTACAAGCTTGACCAAAAGAATTTAAAATATCATAAGCAAAGATTTCTACATTGAAAGCTGCACTTGATGCGGCAATAACAACTGTTCCTAAACTATTAATAGCTGCTTGAATAATGATATTAGCAAGTGCAAAAACAGCACTTTGAATACCTGCAGGCATTCCTATTTTTAAGATTCTAACAAGTGATAATTTATAGATTTTTAAATCTTTTAGATCAACATGTATATATTGATCTGTTTTAATCAATTTATTTAATAAAATGATTGCACTGATTAAATTAGAAATAACGGTTGCAATTGCAACACCATTAACTGTCATCTTTAAAACAATCACAAAAAATAAATTTAAAATAACATTAATAATCCCTGAAACAACTAAAGTTTTTAAAGGAACCTTGGTATCTCCAACACTTCTAAAAATAGCTGCTTCAAAGTTATATAATAAAATAACCGGCATTCCTAATAAATAAATTCTTAAATAAAGAAGTGCTTGTCCATAAACATCATGAGGAACATTCAACATACTTAAAACATAACCAGCAACAAGCTCTCCAATAATTGTAACAACAATTCCCCCAACTAACGCCATTAAAATAGAAGTATGTACTGCATGATGAACTGTTTTTTGATCATCACGTCCAATTGCATTAGCAATCACTACTGTTGTTCCTAATGCAATCCCAATAAATAAATTCACAATTAAACTAATAATTGGACTATTAGCTCCTACAGCTGCAACAGCCACTGTTCCCATCTTACCTGTAAAATTACCAACAACCGCAATATCAGAAGCATTAAATAATTGTTCTAAAATAGCTGTCATAGCAACAGGTAAAGCAAATAATGGTATTTTATTCCAAATACTTCCATGTAACATATCTATCTCTTTCATCTAATCCCCCATTTCGCTTTTATTATATTCTCATTATTCATTATTACTAATACTTATAACCTATTATTTATCATAGCTTTTAACTATTATAAATATAAAAAAAAGAGATGAAAATTTCATCTCTATAAGTGTAATACACGTTCTTTGATTTCTTGTGTTCTTCCTTGATTCCAGAATTGTGTTCCAATATAACCACATGTACGTCTTGCGACAGACATCATATCTTGGTTTTTATTTCCACAGTTTGGACATACCCAAATAAGTTTACCATTTTCATCTTTTTCAATTTGGATTTCTCCATCATATCCACAAGCCATACAATAATCACTCTTTGTATTTAATTCAGCATACATAATATTGTTATAAATATGTTTCATAACTGCTAATACCGCATCAATATTATCTTGCATATCTGGAACTTCTACATATGAAATAGCTCCACCTGGTGATAATTTTTGGAATTGAGATTCAAACGTTAATTTATCAAAAGCATTGATATGTTCTGTTACATGGATATGATAGCTGTTTGTAATATAGTTCTTATCTGTAACACCTTCAATTTTTCCAAAACGTTTTTGTAAACATTTTGCGAATTTATATGTTGTTGATTCAATTGGTGTTCCATAAAGTGAGAAATCAATATTTTCTTTTTCTTTCCATTTAGTACATGCATCATTTAAATGTTGCATAACTTCAATCGCAAATGGTGTTGCGCTTGGATCTGTGTGTGATTTACCTGTCATATATTTAACACATTCATATAATCCAGCATACCCAAGAGAAATTGTTGAATATCCACCATATAGTAATTTATCAATTGTTTCACCTTTTTTAAGACGAGCCAATGCTCCATGTTGCCATAAAATAGGAGCAACATCACTAGGTGTTCCTTTTAAACGTTCATGTCTACACATTAATGCTCTGTAACATAAATCTAATCTTTCATCAAAGATTTTCCAGAATTTATTCATATCTCTTTTTGATGAACAAGCGACATCAACTAAGTTGATTGTCACAACCCCTTGATTAAAACGTCCATAATATTTTGGTTTACCATTTTCATCAATATATGGTGTTAAGAATGATCGACATCCCATTGATGGGTAACATTGACCATTACCATTTTGATCTACTTTCAATTGTTTCATTACTTTTTCAGAAATATAATCAGGAACTAAACGTTTTGCTGAACATCTTGCAGCAAGTTCTGTTAAATAATAATATTGGCTATCTGGTTCGATATTATTTTCTTGTAAAGCATAAATAAGTTTAGGGAAAGCTGGTGTTATATAAACACCTTTTTCATTTTTAACACCTTTCATTCTTTGTTTAAGAGTTTCTTCAATAATCATTGCAAGATCATCTCTTAAACGTCCTTCAGGTACTTCATTTAAATACATGAAAACTGTAATAAATGGTGCTTGTCCATTTGTTGTCATTAAAGTTACAACTTGATATTGAATTGTTTGTACTCCTTTAGTAATTTCTTTTTTCAAACGTTCTTCTGCTAAAGCATTTATTTTATCTTCATCTAAAGGAATACCAATAGCTTCAAATTCTTCTTTTACTTCTTTTCTAAATTTTTGTCTACTCACATCAACAAATGGTGCTAAGTGAGATAATGTAACACTTTGTCCTCCATATTGAGAACTTGCTACTTGTGCAATAATTTGAGTAGCTACATTACAAGCTGTTGAAAAGCTTTTTGGTTTTTCAATCATTGTTTCTGAAATAACTGTTCCATTTTGTAACATATCTTCTAAGTTTACTAAATCACAGTTATGCATATGTTGAGAGAAATAATCAGCATCATGGAAGTGAATCAATCCTTCATCATGTGCTTTTACAATATCTTCAGGAAGTAAAATTCTTCTTGTTAAATCTTTGCTGACTTCCCCAGCCATATAATCTCTTTGAACACTGTTTACTGTAGGATTTTTATTAGAGTTTTCTTGTTTTACTTCTTCATTAGCACATTCAATCAAACTTAAGATTTGATCATCTGTTGTATTAGATTGTCTTGCTAATGCTCTTTGGAAACGGTATGTAATATACTTTCTGGCCACAGAAAAAGCATTTAATTTCATTAATTCATCTTCTACTAAGTTTTGAATTTCTTCTACACTTAATGCTCTTTTCATTTTTCGACATTTATACTCAATATCATTCGTAATATTATCAATTTCTTCTTCAGAAAGTCTTTCTGTTTCAACAACTTCTTTATTAGCGCCAATAATTGCATTCGTTATCTTTGAAGCATCAAAAATATCTTCTGTTCCATTCCTTTTAATTATTTTCACGCCAAATATCCCCTTTCATCTTTTTAATGTATATGTATTATAACCAATCAAAAAAAAAGAATATACTTTTATGCTCTATTGGTCCATACTTTTTTTCGAATAATTTTAAATAAAATTATTCGATGTCCAATCCATTCTATCATAAATAATATTGATTTTATAGTTATTTTACGTTTTTCAAAAATAAAAAAATCCAGTGCTTATTAAACAAAGGACTTTATTAAAAATATATTTATGATTTTTATAAATTCTAAATAACATACAAGATAATACATAAAAAATGTAAGATAGAACCAACTAAAATCCATAAATGCCAAATACTATGCATATATTTAATCTTGTTTTGTAAAACATAGAAAACAACACCTATTGTATAAGCAAGTCCTCCTGAAACAAGTAACCAAATACCATTCATTCCTACTGCTTGTGGTAATAAATTAATTTTAAAGATAATACACCAACCCATCACCAAATAACAAATCATTGAAAATGTTTGATATTTTTTAATATCAATTGCATTTAATGTAATACCAATGACTGTCATAATCCATACGACCGCAAATAAGATCCAAGCCCATTTCGCATCAACTTGTCTTATTGAACAAAGTAATACCGGCGTATAAGTTCCTGCAATTAATACAAAGATACTACAATGATCCATAATTTGAAAAACTTTCTTAGCTTTTAATTTTGGTGATAAACCATGATAAATGGCTGACATTGTATAAAGTAGAATTATTGATATTCCATAAACAATTCCTGAAAACAAACCATAACCATCATGACAAAAGATAATACATAAAACCAAAGCTGCTATTCCCATAGCTCCACCTACAATATGTGTTACCATATTAAATATTTCTTCACCTTTTGTATAAACAGGTAAAACACGATCATCTAATTTTGTTCTTTTCATCTTCATTACCTCTTTTAACTGTCTTATGTAGTATTTAATACTACATCTTGTAACTTACACATATAATAACAATCTCCTATACCTCTGTCAAGTGATGAAATTATTTATTTTCTTGTTTTCAATTTTACTCTATAATAGAGAAGTAAAAAGGAGAAAAAAATATGAAAAAAATCGCAAAATTTGAAAAAGTATCATATAACCAATTTAAAAATGATTTCATGGATTCATTTCCTCAATATAATGAAAAAGAAGTAGAAGAAATTTATAATGCAATTCAACTTCCAAAACGTGCAACAAAAGGATCAGCTGGCTATGATTTCTATAGCCCTATTGATTTTGAATTAAATCCAGGACAAACAATTAAAATTCCTACAGGTATTCGTGTACGTATTGAAAATGGTTGGGTATTAGGTTTATATCCTCGTAGTGGTTTAGGATTTAAATATCGTTTACAACTTAATAATACAGTAGGTATTATTGATAGCGATTATTATAACAGTGATAATGAAGGGCATATGTTTGTAAAGCTTACAAATGATAGTAATGAAGATAAATCACTTTCTTTAAAAGCTGGACAAGGGATGGTTCAAGGTATTTTCTTTGAATTTGGTATTGTTGAAGATGATGATGTAACTGAAGAAAGAAATGGTGGGTTTGGCTCAACAACAAAATAATTACGTTTATATCGTAAGATGTCATGATCAAACACTTTATACTGGTTGGACAAATCATTTAAAAAAACGTATAGAAGCGCATAATACAGGTAAAGGTGCTAAATATACAAAGGCTAGAAGACCAGTAGAACTTGTTTATTTTGAAACTTTTGATAATAAAAGTGATGCTTTAAAAAGAGAATATCAAATTAAACAATTAAAGAAATCTGAAAAAGAAAAACTCATATTAAGTAAAAAGAAGATCTAAACTGATCTTCTTTTATACTTTTTGTTCACTCAATTGATAAATCACTAAACCTATAATAACAATCAAACAACCTAAAATCTTTGAAACAGAAAACATTTGATAAACAAAAGCATCAATTACCATCCCACTTACAAGTTGTCCAATAAAGCTTAATAAAGTAAGGATAACCGGTGAGATTCTAGGAACAATAATATTTAATATTAAAATATTAAACACACCGATGATTCCACCTAAATACATCATTAAATTGGTTTTATCTAAAGAGATATTTATACTTTGAACTCCAACAATCATAAGTACAAGCATTAAAATCAAACTCGTCATAAATCCTGTAAAGTAATTATAAAATGTTCCTTGATAAGCGCCCATTTTCTTAGAAAGCATTCCATTGACACTACGACTTAAAACAATTGTAACTCCTGAAAGAATAGAAAATATAATAGAAATCATAATAACATCACTCCTATTCCTAAACAAACAACGACTAATCCTATAATCTTTCCTATATTTAATTTTCTAATAGATGTTGATAACCATCCCTTATTTTCTAATAATAAAGATGTAATCATTTGTCCTAATAATCCAAGTGCTGTCATTAAAGAAGCACCAATTTTTCCAATCGCAAAAACATTAAAAATAACAGTTAATACACCGATACATCCTCCACAATACATATATAAAGGAATTTGTTTTTTAAAACAAACTTTTTTATTTTTGATCTTCATTATAATTAAAAAAGTAATTAAACCAACTAAATGAATGATAACTGTTGATAAATAAACACCTGTATAATCCGATAATTGTCCATTAAATACATTCATTGTAGTTACGATAATCCCACATAATGTAGCTAATACAAAATCCATTAAGATCACCTCCAGAGAGAATTATAGTAATTTGACTTGATTACAAATACGACATGTGTCATATTTATGGTGGTGATTTAGATGAATTATTTAAATGAATTAAAAAAATTAGAAATTCTACATGTTGATAATTATCAATATATTGAAATAATAGAATTAAATAAAGATGAAACTTTATTACATCAAGGTGAAAACCTTAAATACATTTATATTCTTATAAAAGGTAAAGTAAAAGTAAATCATATTAACGCTAATGGTAATAGTATGTTATGTAGTTTCAATAGTCCCTACTCTATTATTGGAGATTTAGAATTTATTACACAATCTTCTATTATTAATAATGTGATTGCTTATGAAGATTGCATCTGTGCAACCATTTCTCTATCTCGATATTATGAAATATTAATGAATGATGTTTTCTTTATGAAGATGATTGCTAGAAATCTTGCCAGCAAGCTTTCTAAATCAACTCAAAATCAATCAATTTCATTAAATTATCCCGTTGAAAATAGATTAGCAGCTTACTTTGTTGTTTCTCATAAAAAATACATTGTTCAAGATAATTTTGTAATTGTTGCTGAATTAATTGGTTGTAGTTATCGTCAACTCCAACGTGTTCTTCAATTATTTTTAGATAAAAAATATATAAAGAAAATAAAACGTGGTACTTATCAAATTATTGATTTAAATGCTTTAAATCAATTGGGTGAAGATGTTTATCAATTTTAAAAAAAGAAGATCAAAATGATCTTCTAGATACAATTTACTTCATCAATTCTATCAAACTTTGTTTTCTTAAAATAAATAAAAATCATAATAAGCGAAATCATTGATGATAATGGTGCAGCAATCCCCATATGAAATAGTGTTACATTTGGTATTTTAGAAAATAATAAAGTTAAAGGAATTCTTCCTATAAAAGTCGCTACTAAACTATGCACCATTGTAAAGACTGTTCTTTCATAGCCATTTAAATACCCATTGATACAAAATAGAAAACTTGTAAGTAAACAATCAATAGAATATGTTTTTAAATACAAAGCCCCATTTTCTATAACATCTTGATTATTCGTAAAAATACGAGTAAGTATTGTGCCATCGATTTCACAAACCGTTGTTACAATGATTGCAAAGGCAAGAGAAATCATAATTGCATATTTTAGGGTTTGTTTGGCACGTTTATATTGTTTTGCTCCTACATTTAAAGCAATAAGAGAAGCTAAAGCACTTCCTAAAGCAATTGCTGGTAACATTAAAAATTCCATTAATTTTTCAACAACTCCTAAAGAAGCAGAAGCAATTAATCCCATTTGATTAACAATAATCGTAATAATTAAAAATGAAATATTAACAAGGACACTTTGTAATCCTAAAGGAAAACCAATTTTCATAATCTTTTGAATATATTTAGAAAAGCAAATATCTTCTTTATAAAAAGGATAACCAATTCCTTTTTTACATAAATAAACTAACGCAAATAAAAAAGATAAACCTTGTGCTAATACTGTCGCAATGGCAGCCCCCTTAGCTCCCATATGAAAATATCCTACTAAAATAAAATCAACAACAATATTAATCATACAAGCAATAAAAACAAATAATAAAGGTGTTTTACTATCCCCTAAACCTCTTAAAATACTACTAACAACATTGTATCCTACAATAAAAATAATACCGCCTGAACAGATACTTAAATAACTTTTAGTAGCATTTATTGCTTCTTTTGGAGTATTCATTAAAAGTGTAATTTCATTATTGAAATATAACATCACAAAAGTTAAACCTAAAGCAATGATCAAAAATAAAACAATAGCTCCACCTATGGTTTTCGATAAATCACGATAAGACTTGCTTCCTAAATATTGTCCTAATAAGACCGTAACTCCAGTAGTAAGCCCTAAAATAAGATTTGTAATTAAAGCCATTGTTTGACTTCCTATCGAAACACCTGAAACATCATAGGTATGTGCAAATTGTCCAACTACAAATAAATCTGTTGAACCATACAATACTTGTAATAAATTTGAAAACATATATGGTAAAGCAAATACCATTAATGCTTTAAAAACATTTTCTTTTAAAAGTCTTTGTTCCATAATTTCCTCCTAAAAAAAACTGGATAAGGTCTAAACCTTATCCAGCATTGTCTTCAATACCCTCCGGTGCTTCTATCTTATCATTTGTATCTTGATTGTCAAGTAATTGATAAGCTTTTATAACATCTTGATAACGAGAAATAATATAATCATAGTTTTCTTTTTGATGAGGTAAAGTACATCCACTACAATCTTTAATATCTCCTATCATTTTATAATTCCCATTACAATCTTTTAAAATATACAATGGGCAATAACAAAATAAACAATTGATTTCAGCTAATTGATGACAAGGATAATACTCACATTGTTTATGACTGAAGAATTTATAATGATCTGACATAGACTTTATATTCTGTATTTTTAATATCTATTTGATTATTTAAATCATAAACAACTTGTGACATCACATATTCACCATCATTAATATAAATTTCAAAAACATGTTGATCATAATATAGTTCAATATCATAATGTCCTTGTAACTTAGGTGAAACAACATCATTACATACTTTATTTTCTTGAATAGAAACTTCTTCTCTATTTAAATGCAAACAATCATCTTGAATATCAATTTTAAAACCACCTAAATTTAAAGAACTATCTTTATTAAGTGTTGCCTTTAATTGAAATGGTTGTTCAAAAGAAATATCTTTGACTTCTTGATTAAATGATTTTTTTATTTCAGGATACAATTCTTGAATAATCTTTCCATCTTTTTCTTTTAAGATTCTTGGCATAATAAACATCCCAATCCATTCTTCCCCTTGAACAGGCTTTCTCATTCTAAGCCAACCTAGTAATAATCTTTCATTATCTTTTGATAAGAATGTTTGTGGTGCATAGAAATCTAAACCATGATCAAGGTATGGCCAATCTCCATGACCTTTAATAGTAAGGGTATCTTCATCAAAATCAATAGGCATATATCGCGCATTACTATTTGGTTTTGGTGGTTGATCCGTATTTTCTGGTGAGAAAATCATAAAGAATTGATCATTGATTTTAAAAACATCTGGACATTCCCACATGTTTCCAATCGTCGGTTCTTGATAACTGTTTTTATATTCAAAATGGATTCCATCTTCACTTTCATAGAAAAGAGCTTTTCCACAGTAGTCATTTTCATAAGCTACTTTACTACCAACAACCATAGCATATTTTCCATCTTGTTTTTTCCAAACTTTAGGGTCTCTAGTATGACGGTAGTCTCCAATAAATCCTTCTTGAATCATTGGAATGATTTGTTTTTTATTTTTAACATTATCAAAATGAATTCCATCTTCACTTACAACAAGAGCTTGTGAGGCTCTTAAATCATCATCACTATATTGATTATGAACATTACTTGGATTTTCTTTAGCATATTTAATAGCTGTATAATAAAGATAGAGTTGATTATCGATTTCAATTGCTGATCCTGAAAAACATCCATTTCGATCAAAATCTTTAGATGGGTATAAAGCAATTGGAAGATGTTCAAAATGAATAAAATCTTTTGTAATAGCATGTCCCCAATGCATTGTTCCCCATCTATTATCATATGGGAAATGTTGGTAAAAGATATGATAGTTTCCTTTATAATAAATAAGACCATTTGGATCATTGATCCAATGATAAGGTGCTGTAAAATGTAACTTTGGTTTCATAGTCTTCCTCCTTGTTTTTTTATATTATAGCATGGTTAAAATAAAGTTGCTTTTAAAGTTTTAATAAGGAAAAATAAAAAGGCCTGTCTTCTAGAAAAGCTAGAATTCAAACCTTAATATAACTCTTCAATTTTCTATATTCTTCTTGCTGCAGCGTAGCCTTCATGTGTTGCATCAATAATTTGTCTTACTTTTTTTGCATCACCAACAGTATAAACTTCTATGTTTGTATTTTCTTCTAATTTTTCTTGAAGTTCTAATTGTGGCATAAATCCTGCACTGATAACAATTCCACCATCTGCTTTTAACTCTTGTTTATTTCCAAAACGATCAATAATTATTGCTTGATCATGATTAACAGAATCTAAACGATGTCCTGTAATAACTTTAACTCCTGCTTGTTCTACTGCCATTTGATAAGCGGGTATAACTGCTGATTGTAAAGCTAAGAATTTATCCATAACTTCTACAATAGTTACTTTTTTACCTTCTTGAGCAAGTTCAACAGCCACTTCGGCACCTGTAATACCGCCACCAACAACTACCGCATTTTCACCATCATATTTTACTTCCCCATTTAAATAGTTAAGGGCATAAGTAAATTTTCCTGTTTCTGTACCTGGAACATTTAATACTCTTGCTTTTCCTCCTGTAGCAATAATACAAGCATCATATCCACCATTAACGATAGTATCATATGTTGCTTCTTCATATACAACATTTAAATTATATTTTTTTGCTTGATTTTCATAATATTGGATAAATAATTTAATGTCCTTTTTATAATCTGCACTACTTGCTTCATGAAGGGTTCCACCTATTTTACGTTTTTCATAAACAGTTACTTTATGACCGCGTTTAATTAAAGTTAAGGCTGCTTCCATACCAGCTGGACCAGCTCCAACAACTGCAACATTTTTAACAACTTTAGCTTGTGGATATTTATCTTCATAATATTTATAAACCGTAGGATTAACCGCACAACGTATAGGATGATGTCCCATAATACCGTTATCTGTGCATCCAACTAAACATTTAATACATGGTCTAATATCTTCTTCTTGATTATTTTTTACTTTATTAGGCCAATTACAATCAGCTATTTCTTGTTTAGCAAGAGCAATAAAATCTGCTTGTCCATTTTCTAACATAGATTCTGCCAACTCAGCTGTTTGTACACCTAATCCTACCATACATGGGATATTGACTGCATCTTTTACTTGTTTTGCTTGATTTAAATAAATATTAATATCAAAAAATCCTGTTGAAGGAATGACAACAGCATGTGTACCCATCATAAGATTTAACATGCTTACTCCTTCTTTTTCTAATACTTTAGCAACTTCAACTGTTTCTTCTACTCGAATACCATTAGGTTCACAATCATCAATTGAAAGTTTAACAGAAATCGGATAATTATTCCCACAATACTTTTTAACACTTCTAATAATTTCTACAAGAAATCTCATTCTATTATGAAGAGAGCCTCCATATATATCATTTCTTTGATTATCATTAGGTGATAAGAAATTAGTTGGTAAACATCCTCCAGCTCCATGTATTTCAACTAAATCAAATCCTGCTTTTTTACATCTTAATGCTGCTTCACCATATTGTTTTACTAATTCATGAATTTCTTCAATAGTAAGTGGTTTAGGAAGTTGTACTCCTGCTTCATACCATGGTTCAAATGTCATTCTTGAAGCTGCAACAATTTCTGTTCCTCCTACAAATCCTGTATCTCTTCCTGGATGAGCTAATTGCATTGCTGCAATTGCACCATGATCTTTAATAGCTTCAGCAAGCATACTTAAACCAGGAATATATGTATCGTTAGCTGCACATAAACCCATATGGTACATTTCTTTAATCGTACAATTGTCCATAAAAACAACACCAGCTCCACCACTTGCAGCTTCTGCACCAGCTTTAATTGTACGGTCTCCTACATACATATTTCCATCCGCTAGATAAGTTCCCATAGAATTACGAATAATTCTATTTTTTACTTTTAAATTTCCTATATACCCTTTTTCAAATAATTTTGGATATTTATTATGTTTCATTATATGTTCCTCCTTTTTCCTAACAAACATTCATTGCTTTTTAAAAATAAAAATCCTATAATTAATTTATATGTGAATTTATTATCATTCAATCATCAAAAAAAAGAATATGTCGTATATACAACATATTCTAGAAAGTGTAAAAAAATGGATCGTCGAACAAAGAAAACAATTCAATCAATAGATAATGCTTTTATCTCTCTTATGAAGAAAAAGAGCTTTGATAAAATTACTATAAATGAAGTAAGTGAAATTGCAGATATAAATCGTGTTACTTTTTATAATTACTTTTTTGATAAATATGATTGGTTTCAAAAGTATTTATACAAGTTACTTGATGCTTTTATTAACTTAGAAAAGAACTTAGACTTTAATTGTTCAAATGAAGAAATATATCATCTTTTCTATCAAGCATATTCTCAAACAAATGAAAATTTTGAACAAATTTATTTATTACTTGTTGATAAAACTACTCCATTTCATCATGATTTAGAAAATATATCAAAACAATCTTTTCAAGATAAATTAAAGCAAAAAAAAGAATATACTGATACTGAACTCAGTTTTGAAATCCAATATTATATTTCAATAAGTATAGGATTATTAGAATGGTGGATTAAAGAAAAAAGACCTTGGTCTGTAGAAGAAATATCTCGAAAATCTGCTGAATGTCTAAAAAATTGGATTATTTAAAATACGAAAAAACTTAGAGACCCTTTGGTTTCTAAGTTTTAATATTCACCTTTTAAGATTTCTTTTATTTTTAAAATAACACCATCATTTTCATTACTATCAATCACTTGATAAGCAACCTCTTTAACTGGTGGCATCGCATTAGCCATCGCATAACCATATTTTACAGTTTGTAACATTTCATAATCATTCATTTGATCACCAAAGGCTCCTGCTTCATCATTAGAAATTTTTAATAAATCTAATAGATGTTGTAATGAAGTGCCTTTATTAATTGTTTTATAGAAAATATCAAACCAAACATTTCCTGTTGTAACAACTCTAAATTTAGGATCTATCTTTTTCTTAATAACTTCTAATCTTTCTTCAATTTTACCATCAAAGTTAGCTACTGAAAATTTTAATATTTCATCATCAATTCCATCAAAAGAATCTACAAAAACAATATTTTTAATAAATAACGTGATGAATTCTTTTCTATCTTCAAAATTCTTTAAAATATAAGCATGCTTAACTCCTGAAACAACAAGCATACATTCTTCATCTTCTTTTAAAATATTCAACGCATGTTGATAGTCATCAGTTTCTAAACAATGTTTATAAATAACATTTCCTCGATAAACAATCTTTGTTCCATTTTCACAAAGATAATAAAGATCATCTTTAATGTCATCATCAAATTTACATACTAATGCTTCATATTGATTTCCTGAGGCAATAACAAATTGAATCCCTTGTTTAAGCATTTGTTTATATAAATCATTAAATTCTTCACTATAGGATTTATCATCTCTTAGAAATGTCCCATCCATATCTGTTGCTAGTAACTTCATTTTAAACCTCTATTTATGTATTCTAATTGTAATTACATATTCATCTTCTAAATCTTCTGTTTCTTGTTGTAATGTTGTTCCTGTTTTTTCAATCATTCCAATTGCTTGTTGTAATGTATTTAGAGCAATCTTCACATTTCTTGAAACTGTTTTTTTAACATCTGCTTCTGCTTTTTTCTTTTTAGGTTTTGGTTCTTTTTTGATTAGTTTTTCAGTATCAGCGACTGTTAATTTTTTCTTTAGGACTTCTCTTAAAACTTCTTGTTGTTTTTCTTCATTTAAAGAAAGCATTGCACGAGCATGTCTTTCAGTAATTTGTTTTTGATTTAAAGAGAATTGAACATCATCACTTAATTTTAATAATCTTAATTTATTAGCAATTGTTGATTGTTTTTTACCAACAATATCTGCTAATTCTGTTTGACTATAATTATATTCTTTAATTAATGCTTGATAAGCTTTAGCTTCTTCTAATGGTGACAAGTCTTCTCTTTGAATATTTTCAATAATAGCTAGTGTTTGTGTTTGCTTATCATCATAGTCTTCAATAATACAAGGAACTTGTTTCATATTTAAAGAAAGACATGCACGATATCTTCTTTCACCAGCAATGATTTGATAAATTCCATTTATTTTTCTTACAACAATAGGTTGAATTAAACCATTTTCTTTAATGGAAGCTGCTAGTTCTTCAATTTTTTCTTCATTAAAAACAGTTCTTGGTTGATTAGCATTTGCTTGTATTTTATTAATATCTATATTTTTTAATTTATTATTAAACATTATACCCTCCTATAATGGACTCTTTTTTATTTTAGAAAACATTCTTGGATATTTCTTTGGTGTTTCTTTTACTTTTTTAATAATAATATTACTTCTAAAATCATCATGATTTGCAAGTGTAAAATCATGTGTACTTTCTATTTGCCCACCTAATAGTTGAATTCCTTTTTTAGCTTCTTTTACTTCTTCAGGAGCTTGTCTTCCTTTTAATGAAAGGAAATAACCATTCTTTTTAACAAGAGGTAAACAAAGTTCATCTAAAATATTTAAACGAGCTACTGCTCTTGCCATAACAATATCAACACTTTCACGATGATTTTTCGCATATTCTTCTGCACGTGCAGCCACTGCCTTACAATTATCTAATTCAAGTTCTTTAAATAAATGATTTAAGAAAGTGATTCTCTTGTTTAATGAATCGACAATCGTAATCTTTAAATTTGGATAAATGATTTTTAAAGGGACTGATGGAAAACCAGCTCCTGCTCCTACATCAATAAGTGTTTGATCATTAAAATCAAAATCAAAAGCAATCGTAATTGAATCATAGAAATGTTTTAAATAAACATCTTCTTTATCAGTTATTGCTGTAAGATTCATCTTTTCATTCCATTCAACTAAGATTTCATAGTATTTTTGAAATTGTTGAAGTTGATGTTCACTTACTTCGATTCCTTTTTCTTTAAGTATATTTTGAAATTCTAATTCATTCATTATTATTCTCCGTTATATTTTTGTTTTAAATAAATCAATAAAACTGAAATATCTGCAGGATTAATTCCTGATATACGAGAAGCTTGACCAATTGTAAGTGGTCTAATTTCTGACAATTTTTGTTTTGCTTCTAAAGCAAGATTTTTTACATCTTCATAATCAATATCTTCTGGAATATGTTTTTCTTCCATTTTAATTTGTTTTTGTGCTTGTCTTTTTGCTTTTTCAATATATCCTGCATATTTAATTAAAATTGTAATTCTTCTTCTTTGTTCATCACTTAATTCAGGTGCATCAATATAAGGTAACATCATATCATAAGTGATTTCTGGTCTAGTAATAAGTTCTTTTGCAGAAACTCCTTCTTTTAAATGTGAAGAATTGTTTTGTTCTAGCATTTCATTGATATCATCTTTTGGTGTAAAACGAATAGTACTTAAGCGTTCTATTTCATCATAGATTCCCTTCATTTTATTTTGATATCTTTGATATTCTTCATCTTTAACTAAACCAATTTGATGACTATAACCATATAATCTTTCATCAGCATTATCATGTCTAATTAATAAACGATATTCCGCTCTTGATGTAAGCATACGATAAGGTTCTTTTGTTCCTTTAGTAACTAAATCATCAATCATGACCCCAATATAAGCTTCGTCTCGTTTTAAAACAAGAGGTGCTTCATTTCTTACTTTAAGAGTCGCATTGATACCTGCCATTAAACCTTGACCAGCAGCTTCTTCATAACCACTTGTTCCATTGATTTGACCAGCTGTAAATAAATTTTTAATGACTTTAGTTTCAAGTGATGGCCATAATTGTAATGGATCAATCGCATCATATTCAATCGCATAAGCATATTTTAAGATTTTACAATTTTCTAATCCTGGTAAAGTACGAATCATTTGTTCTTGGATATCATGTGGCATTGATGTTGAAAAACCTTGTACATAGATTGAATTCATTTCTTTTGATTCAGGTTCTAAGAAGATTTGATGTTGTGGTTTATCTGAGAATTTAACAACTTTATCTTCAATAGATGGACAATAACGAGGTCCAATTCCTTTAACAAGTCCACTATACATTGCACATTTTTCTAGATTATCATGAATGATTTTATGTGTTGTTTCATTTGTATAAGTTAGATAACATGGTGTTTGTTTTTCAATAGGAACATATTCATCTGTTGTAAAACTAAATGCTAGTTTAGCATCTGTTCCTGGTTGTAATGATGTTTTTGAATAATCAATACTATTGATTTCTACACGTGGTGGTGTTCCTGTTTTTAATCTTTGAATTCTAAATCCATAATCTTTTAATTTTCCAGATAAGAATTTTGATTCTTTTTGTTGATCTGGACCACTAGCATGTTTACTATGTCCCACAAGAATTTCTGCTTTTAAATAAGTTCCTGTTGTTAGAATAACAGTTTTAGATAAATAAGTTGTTCCATCATCAAGAATAACCCCTTTAACAGTTTGGTCTTCAATAACGAGATCTTCAACCATGCCTTCAATTAAATCTAGATTTTCTTGTTCCTTAACAACTTTTTGCATATAACGAGGATATGCTTTCTTATCAGCTTGTGCTCTTAAAGATTGGACTCCTGGTCCTTTAGCTGTATTTAACATTTTCATTTGTAAGTAAGTCTTATCTGCTGTTTTAGACATTTGTCCACCAAGAGCATCAATTTCTCTTACAATGATTCCTTTAGCAGGTCCACCAATAGAAGTATTACATGGCATAGACCCGATATTATTTATATTTGATGTGACAAGTAATGTTTTTAATCCCATTCTTGAAGGTGCTAAACTGGCTTCGATTCCAGCATGTCCCCCTCCGACAACTATTACGTCATACATATCACTTACACTCCCTTTCAATTCTTTTCCATTGTACACCAACATTGCTTTTTTGACGAGGAAAAAAGATGAGTTTCGTACGTTTTATCACTCTTTTTTCATAAAAAAACAGGATTACCTCCTGTTTAAAATCCATTGTTTTATTCTTTGTTCTTTTCCTTGTTCTAAAATATAATCAATCACATTCTTTTTAGCTAAAACTTTTGTCATCAATTGATTATCTACTTCATTTAAAAAATCAATAATATCTCTTTTAGCTAATTGATTTAAAGCTTTTATTTTCTTCGTATCTTCTACTTTTCGTTTAGCATCTTTTAAAGGATAACCAATTCCAAAAGGTTCTGTAAATAATTGTTGAAGCGTTGCCTTTAAATTAATTTCACCAGCCCAACCATAATTAAGACCTAATGGCAAAGATGCCACATTACCATCATTAATTCTTCCAAATAAATAAGCATCTTGCGGTGTTGGCAAATAACCACAAATTAGATTTGGTAAACTATTACAAGCAATCATCATCCCTTGTCCTGAAGAACAACCTGTAACCACAAAATCCACTGCTTGACTTGAAATAAGCAAACAAATTTCTAAAGCAATTTCAACATAGGAATAGTTTTCTTCATTTTTAAAACAACCAAAATTAATGACTTCTCCATAATCTTTTGTACACTCATATAAAATATTATTTTTTTCTATTTGCGACGAAGCTTGAATAACACCTATTTTCATATCATCACCCCACAAAAAAAGTATACCTCTTTCGAGATATACTTTCATCTATTTCCAAAAATTCTTGCCACTACCAACAGATACGATTTCAAATTGCGTATTATTGGATGTACCACCTTTAAAGTATTTACCAGCTTCTGTTCCATTAAAAATATCAATATGATTTTTCTTAATAGCTCCACCTCTATCAACAACAATACCATACGCTGTTGATTCAATACCTAAATTGTGGTTTGTAATCTTAATAATTGTTCCAAAAGGAATTGATGGATCTGCTGCTAAACAATAATAACTTCCACCATTATAACTTAGTTTTGCACTATGACTTCCTTTAACACCTGTTGTTGGTGATAAAGAAATTCCTGATGATGAAGTTCCATTTCCTCCTGCACAATCGCCACCATAAGTTGTCAGTTTTCCAGTAAAATAAGCCCCAGGTTGAACTGTACCATGTGCAATAATCGTATCTGTTTTTTCAGTTACAACTTCACTTGATAACAATTCTTTTTTGACAATTTTACCATTTTCGTAAGTGACTTTCACTTTATTATTAATTTGTCCTCGTTGTCCTTGTTGAACAACTTCTGTTGTAAATAAATGTAAACCAGTTGTTTGAACTGTTTGAGAAGCTACATATTGTACTTCTTCAACTTCTTCTTCACTAATACGATTGACTTGAAGTAAATCTTTACTTTGTACAATATAAGCCATATCTTTGTTGACTGTATCTTTATTTCCTAAGTTTACATCTAATTCTTTTAATACATTTTTTACAGTATCTTGTCTTACTAAATAATCTTTAGCTTCCTGACTACCATCTTGATACTGAATTTCAATGGTTTCTTTATAACCTTTAATTTCTTGAGTTGCGCCTGATGTAACAGTTGTAGCCATAACCATTACATAGACAATCATAATCACTAATACCCCTTTCAGTCGGGGGTCTGCATCTGAAATGATTTGTTTAATTGTTTTCATTAATTTTCCTCCTATTTAATGCCAAATACTTTTTTAGCATTAAACGTTGTCTGACTTGCAACGCTTTCTATCTCCATGTTCTTTAGCTTCGCTATTTCCTGGGCAATATACACAACATTTGCAGGCTCATTTAAACTACCACGATATGGATGTGGTGTTAAATAAGGACAGTCGGTTTCAATTAATAAATGCTCTAAACCTATTTTTTCTGCCACATCTTTAGGAACTCTTGCATTTTTAAAAGTGACTGGTCCAGCTAAAGAAATATAAAAACCTAAATCAATAAATCTTTTAGCCATTTCCACTGATCCACTATAACAATGCATAATTCCTGGATGTCCGTTTCTTTTAAGCACTTCATAAGTATCTTCATAAGCATCTCTGCAATGAATAATAATTGGTTTTTGATGTTTTTTAGCAAGATCAACTTGTTGTTGAAAAACTTCTTTTTGTTTATCACTAGGAACATCATCCCAATAATAATCCAATCCAATTTCACCAAGTGCTACGACCTTTGGTTCGTTTAAGTACTCATCGATGATTTGTAAATCTTGAGTAGTTGTGTTTAAACAGTCATTAGGTCCAATACCTACAGCAGCATAGATAAAGGAATGCTCTTTAGCAATTTCAACTGCCTTTTTGGAAGACTCAAGATCATACCCTACAACAACCATCATTTCTACATGATTGTCTAAAGCATGTTTAATAAATTCATCTCTGTTTTCATATAATTGTTCACTATTTAAATGACAATGTGTATCAAAGTACATAAATCTCACCCCGGTGAATACTAACAAAATATCTCTGTTTTGTCAAATTTCTAAAAGATTACAGGCATTTAAAAATATTTTTTCTCCTTTTTATCAATGTTTTTTTGAATGAACAAGAAAATATTTTGTCGTTTTTTAGGATTTAAACAAATAAATGCTTATAAATATGGTATTTTATGTGTGCTCATTATAATATATGCCCGCTTTTTAAATTTATGATACAAAAAAAAGAAATCCTTACGGATTTCTCTTGATTTATTATTCAATCGTAATAGTCGAAGTATTTTCGATTTGTTTCATATCTGATTTTGGTACTGATAAACGAAGTACTCCTCCTTCATATTTAGCTTTGATATCTTCTTTTGGGATATCTCCTAAATAGAAGCTTCTTGTCATATTTCCTACATATCTTTCTTGTCGGATATAATGTCCTTCTTTATCCTTTTCATCTTTATCTAATCCCTTGCTTGTTGAGATTGTCAAATAGCCATTTTCATAGTTGACATTGATATCTTCTTTCTTGAAACCTGGTAAATCAATATCTACTTCATATGTCGTATCTGTTTCTCTAACATCTGTCTTCATCATGTTTCTTGCATGTTTTCCATACAATGGATTTTTCTTTCCAAAGAAGTTTTCATCCATATCATTAAAGAAATCATCAAATAAGTTTTCTGTAAATAAGCTAGGCATCATCATAAGTCATTTCCCCTTTCAATATAAATGCTTAGTCATTAGCATCGTTACTTCAAGCGGTGTTAACTCTT